>JAFGRV010000258.1 GCA_016934975.1 Spirochaetales bacterium
AATCTTAATTTTATTATAAGGAGTATGTAGGTGGGAACGTTTTACGTGAAAGTGATACTATGTTTGTTATTTTGTATTTTTATTATGGCACAAGGATTTGGTGATACTATTATTAATAGTGACATCGACAGCTCTGTTACATGGACTTTGGAAAATAGTCCCTACATCGTAACCGGAAAGATAACCGTCGGTACTTCAAGCGGGTATCATCCTGTTATTACTATAGAACCGGGGGTGGAAGTGAGGTGTGAAACCGGAAGCTCATTTTTTATCTACTACGGAAGTGTTCATGCGGCGGGAACTACGGAACTCCCTGTCACCTTTACTTCGGCTTCACTTACTCCGGCGCCGGGGGACTGGGACGGGATCTTTATTGCGTATCATTCCATTAATTCTTCTTTTACCAATTGTATCATCGAATATGGGAACAGGGTTTTGATTGATGACAGTCCCTCGACACTCCTGGATCATTGTACTATTTCTCATTCCATCGGATACGGTGTTTATATTAAGAATACGAGAACCTGCACCGATGTATTTCAACTCACCCATTGTACAATCGAAAATAATCAATCCGATGGTATTTATATTGAAAGAAACACCTCATGGGTCTTTCACTATAAAATGATCATAAGAAATAATACGATCTCCTTTAATGACGGCTTTGCTCTCAATGGCAGCATTGACATGGGTATCGATATAAGTGACAACACAGGTACGGGAAATACACATAATGTTATACGATTTTCAGGGGAATCGATGCTGGGAAAAACGATCGTATTGGGAGAAAACCCGGGATTACCCTACTTATTAAGCGGCAACATTGATATAGGAAACAACACCACCACCTCCAATCCCTCTGAATTAATAATCAATCCCGGGGCAAAAATATGTTTTGATCCGGGAAGTTCCCTGGCAATAACCACCGGTGAGATTGAAGCCGCCGGAACGCCCGGTAATCAAATAGTATTTACATCGGCGGAAGCTGCTCCGCAGCCCGGGGATTGGGGCAGTATAGGAGTCGCCAATACTTCGCCCCATGCACTATTCAGAAATTGTATTATCGAGTATGGAGGCGGGAGTAATGGTGCCAATATCTACAATAATAACAACAGGTTGATGATTATCGAAGACTGCATCATTCAGTATAGTGAATTCTGCGGACTAAAAATCAATAATACGGTCTCCTCGGAAGAGGTTCTGAACATCAAAAACAACTCATTTTTATATAACAATACTCATGGGATTTCCATACTCCGGAACACTTCCTGGGCACAGAGCTACAAAGTCGTTATCCGGGATAACGTCATCTCCCATAACGGAGGCTCTGCCCTGGAAAGCGGAGTTGATATTAATATTGAAATACGCAATAACACGGGTTCCGGAAATTCCCAGGATGTCTTAAAGTTTGCCGGAGAATGGATGTTGGGGAAAACACTGCTGTTGGGAGAAAACCCGGGACTGCCCTATTTATTCGGCGGCAGCATCAATATCGGTAATAATACCACTACCGGTACTCCTTCCGTCGTAAGAGCTGAGGCGGGTGCGACAATGTGTTTTGATTATGGAAGTTCTCTCATCATAAGCACCGGCACCCTGGAAGCTGCGGGAACAGATACAAAAAAAGTGCGTTTTACTTCTTTGCAGGAGAATCCGCAGCCCGGGGACTGGTCTGGTATCAGAGGTTCTCATGACAGCAGTATTATTATATTACACAATGCGATAATTGAATATGGGGGTTTCGGAGTCCCGGCACTTATTAACTTGGTACAGGACGGTACATTAACTAGTGATTCTTCTATTGTCAGGAACAGCTCAAACGGGGGTATTCAGGTTGATGGTAATGCAGCAGTAACTATTAATCAAACCCATTTCTTAAATAATGCGGCATCCGGGTTTTCATGTGGCAGAGGAACTATCGATATTACAAATAGTGTCATGGCAGGAAATGATAGTGGAATTGAAATCTTAGGAGACATTAGTTCTATAAATATAAAGAATAATACTCTAACGGGAAATACGATTGGTATTCAAAATAATACTACCTCGTATATAGATGCAACGGAAAATAATTGGGGACATCCCACAGGACCAAAAGATTTCAATGATGACAGCGCTTCCGGTGGGTATTACAATCCCGATGGCCTCGGCGATGACGTATCTGATTATATAGCCTACAAACCCTGGCTGCTGATTCCTTACAATGAAATAAAGCCCCTTCTTATAGAAACGGAAGAATCCTTTCGTATTGAATCGAAGGAAACCCTGCAATTCTCCTTTGATTCCCAGCCGGATAAAACATTACTGTTTTGTCTGTCAAGCGAGTCGGAAGATATCTATGTGAGTGAAACGACGACACGAAGGAAGTCAAATACAAAAAATATGAATGGAATGTACGAGCTTATCATTTCTCCCACGGAAATGAAAACATACTATTTTACTGTTATGTGTCTTGATACTCTCACAGCCTCGGAGATCAATGTTCATATCAGTTATCTCGAAGATGTCTATATTAATGACGTTACCCCGAAAAACGGGGCAAATCTAGGGGAAATTACCCTGAGCATAAAAGGATATTTTCCCATCGACGACTACTTTGTGAGTCTGGAAGATACCACGGGAAATAGAATAACATCAATCCGAACAGATTATGCCGGCTGGAATATGATATCGGTCATTTTTGATATGACAGATCGTACTCCCGGGATCTATGATGTGGTTGTTGAAAATACCTCTGGGGTCATAAAAATTTTTTCCGCCGCCTTTACGATAATGGATAATACGAATCCGGGACATATCACTGCATCCATCGATTTTCCGGAGTATGTACGAATCGCCAGAACCTATACGGCAAAGTTGAATTATATTAATGTCGAAAATAGCGATGTTTTTTCTCCTGTTTTTGTTTTAAGAAACTCGGAGAATGCCCCTATGGCTTTGAAACCGGGAGAAAATACGACGAATGGAAAATTGATGATTCTCGGGCTCAGTCATAATGGGAATCCCGTAAGGATCGGCGGGCGGGAAGAAAACAGCATACCCATTGCTGTTTCTATTCCCCCGGATTTACGCGGCCATACGATAATAGATTTTTCGGTTGAACAGCTTGTTGAAGATGATACTCTCATCGACTGGAATTCTTTTAAAGACAATCTTGACATCACCGAGATTTCCACGGAGGCCGCAGAAGCATTATGGCAACGATTCACACAAAAAACCGGGAGTACTCAAAAAGAGTTTATAACAAGAATAAGAGAGATTGCCGCCTACCTCCGGAAATATGGCAGCACCGAAGAACATATACTCATAGGGAATACAATGTACTCACAAGAGGTTAGTGATCCCGGGCTGTATGATGTGAATAAACTAGTACAGTTTGACTGGCTGGAGAGTATGGGTGCTTTTTGCCCGAGAAAAATACTGGCGGGCAGGATTGATGTTGCTGTAACGGCTCCCGGAATTGACCTGACCTTCGGAAGCAGCGCGAGTCACATAATTACAGAACGATACTATCAAGGACCCTTTGGCCGGGGATGGCGTCATCTCTATGATATAAAAGCATATACCGATACCATGGGAAATGTTATTATAAAATCACCCGGAACCCTTGGAGGCCGGAAGTTCGCTTTATGCACGGACAATTCGTTTACCCCGGAAAAATATGATCCCGGGATTCTCGTGATTGATAACGGGAATTATATGCTCACGGAAACAGACGGCAGTATTACAATCTATAGTATAACAAGCGGTGCGCTGCTTAAAATAATCGATGCAAACAATAACAGTCTCTCCTTTGGCTACGATAATGATCGATTAACTGAAATATCTCATTCGAATGGCATGAGTATTTTTATTGATTATACTAATACCGGACGGATACGGACAATTACCTATCCGCCTGACAAGGTGAATACTTATTATTATTCCTCAAATGAAGAATACCTCACCAGAGTTGTATATTCCGGCGGGTATGAAATCAATTACGAATATGACGCCGAAAACCACGCACTTAATAAAGTAGTCCTTCCCGGCGGAATTGCCTATTCCTATCAGTATGATACAGCCGGCAGACTCGTAGGTGAAACCGGTCCGTCAGATGTTCCTCTATCAACCTATTCCTACGATGAATTGGGAACGGTCACGATACGTGATGCATTAGATAATGAAACAACTATGTATTACGGACTGAATGGACAGGTTCTGCAAATAACAGATGCTCTCGGAAGAAAAATTCGAAATAATTCCTCACCGGCCGGACAACTTGCCGGGTTAACAGGACCTTTGGGCACGGAAAGTAAATTTGTGTATAATCCCGAAGGAAAACTCACATCGACGAAGGACCCCCTGGGGAATATTACCAGAATTGAATATGACAATAGATTTAATTATGTAAAAAGAATAATTGATGCCAGGGGAAATGCTCTGGAATATGAATATGATGAACACGGAAATACCGTTGCGATTATTTATGAAGATGGAACACAAGAAGTGTATGATTATGATTTAAAGGGATTAGTGAGTGAATCTCAAAACAGGAGAGAACAAAGTATTCTTTATAATAGGGATGACCTGGGGAGAATTATAGAAAAAATTTATCCGGATGATAGAAGAATTACCTATAATTATGACCAATCGGGGAATATGATAGCCGCGGATGATACCTTCACAGGACAAATTACTATGGAATACAATACTCAAAACTTATTAACTAAAATCGTATACCCCGGGGGGCAATGGTTTGAATACGAGTATGATTATGCGCAAAGGCGGACAAAGCGGAGGGATAATGACGGTGAGATCATCAATTATATCTATACAAACGGGGAGTTAACTTCTTTGACCGATGGTATGGATAATGTTATCATCTCTTACGAATATGACGTGGCAGGCAATCTAAAAACAGAACTAAAAGGCAATGGGACAAGGACATCTTATGAATATAACAGCACCGGCCAGCTTATCAACCTTATCAATTATTCCCCTGAAAACAATATTGTATCATCTTTTGAATATGGTTACGATGACAATGGGAATCGGACTTCCATGACTACGGAAGAGGGAACAACCGGATATGAATATGATAAAAGCGGACAGCTTGCAAAAGTCATATATCCGGACGGAACAGAAGATCAGTTTACCTACGATGAGTCGGGAAACAGAATAGAGAGTATCAGCAATGGAATCATAAGCAATTACACGGTAAATAATATGAATCAATATGAACAATCCGGTTCCGCGGCATACACCTACGATGATGACGGAAATATGCTGAGCAAAACCGATCATACCGGAACTACAATGTATACATGGGATGCGGAAAACAGGTTGATAGAAATAGCAGAGCCATCGGGTGCTGTATGTGAATATCGATATGACGCACTGGGCAACAGAGTTTATTCAGCACGCAATGGCATTGAAAAACATTATATTCATGAGTTAAGCGGATTAACGGATGTTGCGGCAGAATATGATGCCGAAGGAGTGGTGACCGCAAAATACACCCATGGCCTGGGACTCGTTGCCGTAAAAGATACTACCGGCAACAGACATTTTTATTCATTCGACGCCCTCGGCAGTACGAGAGAACTCACCGATCAATCCGGCAGTGTTGTTAATAACTATGACTATGATGTATTCGGAAAAACAGAGGTACTCAAGGAAGCTATTCAAAACCCATTTACCTATGTCGGCCGGTATGGCGTGCAGGAAGAAGGGTCCGGATTAAAATATATGAGAGCACGATATTATGAAGAAAATACAGGGAGATTTATCTCAGAGGATCCTATAGGGATTACCGGAGAAGATATGAATTTTTATAGATATTGTCGTAATAATCCGGTATCATTTATTGATCCTGAAGGAAATGAGTTGATCTCAGGTATAATAGTTATGTTTGCCTTATATACTCCCCAAATTTTTACAATCACAGCTCTTGGAGCCGCATTGTATAAGTTATACCCACAACTAGTTTATAGTTCTTATTTTTTATGTAATTCTTTATATCATATAGATAAAATTGCTGTAGCTCTTATTCAGCTGTACAAGAAATATGGTAAATTAGCTAAATATGTAATAAAAAATATTGATGACATAAATAGATATATGAAGGTTTTTTCTGATTTTATGTGTAGCTCGGCATTATATGATGGATTTGCGTATGGAATTGAATACTGGTGGGATAAAGTAACGAGCTTATTTGACAATGCTTCATCAAATATTCTTGATGGCACCGGCGCTCTGACACCTATGCAGGAATTGGCTTTAAACTTGGTGCGGCAATTTTCCAAATCAACCGAGGCGATCCGGCCTAATGATCCGAATGAAAAAACAGGTCCTCCGGGTGTCGGACTCGACCATTATATTACCCGGGATTCAAAATTGATATATACTATATACTTTGAAAACAAATCGACTGCCTCCGCCCCTGCCCAGGAAGTCTTTATCTACGATTATGTGGATGAAAATACGGATGTTACAACCCTTGAGCTTGGAGATATTGCATGTGGTAAGACAATTGTCACTTCACTCTCGGGGCAAAAAAACGGAGAATTTACGGCAACCCTCGATGATTTAGCGGTCAAAATAAAAGTCGATTTTGCACCGGAAACCGGTCTTTTAAGCTGGTATTTTAAAACAATTGATCTTGAGACCGGGGAGCTCCCCGAGGATGCTCTCGCGGGATTCCTACCCCCGGAAGACGGAAACGGCAGCGGACAGGGGTATGTCATTTTTACCATCAATCCCAAATCCGGCCTGGATAATGGAACGATTATTAATAATAGTGCATCAATTATTTTTGACACGGAACAGTCGATTAATACGAATACCGTATGGAATACAATTACTGACCCGGCTCCGGGGGCACCTTCTGTTCCCGGTATAGAAGACGGAGCAACGGGAGTTGTGAAAGAGACAAACCTGAGCTGGGAAAGTGTCACCTATGCTACAGCTTATGATGTTTATTTATGGCCCGCGAATATAAGCAAACCGGAGCTGCCTGTTGTCAGTGATACGACTCTTAGGTATTTTGATATTTCACTCTGCGTTGAATATAATACCGCGTATAATTGGCAGGTTATCGCCAGGAACGTCATGGGACAAACAGAAGGTCCCGTCTGGAGTTTTACAACTGGTGAAGAACCATTATATGAACCTGTCATGGGTGATGTTAACTTTGATAATACTATCGATATTGTCGACGCTCTCCTGGCAGCCCAGCATTATATCGGCCTGAACCCTCAAGGGTTTTACCCCGGGGCTGCCGATGTTACGCATGATGGTAAAATCAATATTGTGGATTCTCTGTTTATCGCCAGGTATTATACAGGGTTAATAGACTCATTCGAATAAATGACAGGTAAACATTTATCTGTCATTATGGTTTGTAAGGGTAAGAATGAAATTAAAAGAAGATATATCGTGATAAAATATGGTAATAAAGCATAATAGCAATTGCAATTAATGAAATATTGTGTTATCTTTATAACGAGATTGTATAATCTCATGTGTTTATCTTTTTTATATTTGCATTTGTTTGAGAGTAAGAGATTTTAGATTAATAGATGTTTCATTGATCCTTGTACATTAATGTGTAAGAAGATATCTATCCGGTCTTATCCTGCACAATATATTTTAGGAACACAATAATCACTATGAATATGACATTGTTATATTCACACAGACAAGGAGAAATTTATGTCTAACAAAATTTATGTCGGTAACTTAAGTTACAATGTAGACGAGTCAAAATTAACGGAAATATTTTCGGCTTACGGTGAAATTCTTTCAGCAAAAATTATTGAAGACCGGGACACTGGCCGTTCGAAAGGATTTGCATTTGTTGAAATGGCAAATGAAAGTGAAAAACAGTCTGCTATCAGCGGATTAAATGGCAAAGAAGTTGACGGAAGAAACTTAAAAGTCAACGAAGCGAATGATAGACCACCAAGAAATAATAATTATAGAAATAATTACTAATATTTCTTATACTATTATAAAAGCTGTCTTGTAAAAGACAGCTTTTTTTATACCGTTTTCAGACTTTTATAAAAAAATGATCAAAAACGTCTTTATCTTATTCTTCTTTTCGTTGGAATTCTGCTTATTTTTTTTTGAAAAAAAGGGTTTATAAGGATATGGTGTACTATTGTCGGTATTAAGTGTATTACCTTCTCTAATACACTTCTACCAGATATACCTTTTCTGAGGATTGTTTCATTTATATTTTTTTTATCCGGTGGAACTATAAAGAACTTTTATCGAAAGACCGTATAAGCAGATACGTTTATAAAAAGGCTATTATTCTTTTACTCTTAATTTCGCTCTTTGTATTTGTGCTTTCAATCTTTTCTTTTTGCGTAATCTGGTTTTCCCAAAGGAACTTCTCCAAATCTTGCCTTTTTTTGATTTTTTGTCACCTTTTCCCATAAATCACCTCCTTTTCACTTTTTCAAATGTATAAAAACAATAACAGACAAATCAGATATATTCAAGAGCATAGTGAAAAATAACAACACTATTTTTCAGACGTAATTTAAAAAATATTATTTAACAATAGTTAACTTGTTATATTATAAGTAATTATATTAAAATGGTAATATCCGGGGGATTCCTGAAACAAACTTAAGAATTTATAAAATAACCGCTATTTTTTTGTATTTTTTTATTGACAACATATCAAAAAAGAGTATATTTTCATCGACATTGAAAAATGTTAAAAAATCTATTGATTAAGGAGAACAAATGAATAGAGAAATGATGCTTGATTCAATTGATGTCCCTCCGTCGGAGGATTCTGAGGAACCTCCGGGACTAGGTGGCACTATCGTATGTGATATCCAGCCATCTCGCCAAACCCCTTCTTTGTTACATGACCTGCCAATATTAAATATTAAGAAAGACAGTTTAAAACTCAACTCGTTTCCCGAAGGGGCTTTGTCGAAAAAGTTCAGAGAGGTTTTTTTTCCCGACGTATCCCGTGAACAGTGGATGAGCTGGAAATGGCAATTAAAGCATCGGGTAACCGATCATAAGACCTTGTCCAAATTTCTTTGTCTGACAGAAGAAGAACAGAGGTTTTATGAATCAAAACAAACTATTTTTCCTTTGGCAATTACACCCTATTATCTCAGTCTTTTTGCGTTTAATGGATTTGACCATCCATTACGGCGGAGTGTCGTACCCCTGGAGCATGAATATGATGTCTCCGATGTTGAATTGACAGATCCCCTGGGAGAGGATCATGATTCTCCTGTTCCCGGGATTGTTCACCGCTACCCCGACAGGGTCTTGTTCCTCTCGACAATGTACTGTTCAACCTACTGCCGTTACTGTACACGCTCAAGAATCGTATCTAAAACCATGAAAACAGATTGTTTGTCAGAAAGATGGGAGAAAGGGATTGATTATATAAAGCGGACACCTGTTATCCGGGATGTCCTCATCTCCGGCGGCGATCCTCTTACTTTGCCGGATGAAACATTAAAGATGCTCCTGACAAAATTAAGAAACATCCCCCATGTTGAAATTATCCGTCTCGGGTCAAAAATGCCCGTGGTTCTTCCTTTTCGTATTACCACGTCCCTTGCCAGGATGTTAAAGCAATTTCATCCCCTCTATATGAATATACATTTTACGCACCCCGATGAGCTTACTCCTGAAACCAGAGAGGCATGCAGGAGACTTGCGGATGCGGGTATTCCACTGGGGAGCCAAACAGTCTTATTAAAAAATATTAATGACCGCGTCGATGTTATGACTCAATTATTTCAGGGTCTGTTAACAATGCGGGTAAAACCATATTACCTTTTTCAATGCGACCTGGCCCCGGGAACAACTCACCTGCGGACCCCTGTTGAAACCGGGCTCTCTATCATAAAAGGGCTCCGGGGGTTTACCTCCGGCCTTGCAATTCCTCATTATGTGATTGATGCACCACGGGGTGGAGGAAAAATTCCATTACTTCCCGAATACCTGGTGAAAAAGGATCAATGCTCATATGTATTACGGAATTATGAAGATAAATTGTATACATATCCTGACGTGGGGAATGACTAGTGTTTTGACCATAATATTTTAATTCTTCTTAAAATATGACTGGTTAATCTGAAATTGTGTACTCTCAAAACACCTGGGCTTTGACAAGATTATCGATACACTTCCGGGTTATGGAAACCAGCGGGAAGATTAAAAAAGCCGGTCAAAGAAGCAGTCCGGAAAAGAGAAAAGAAGGATAGAGGGAGAGAAATGGAAATAGGTCTCACTTTCGATTTAAGGTCTCACTATATAAAAGAAGGCTATTCCCTGGAAGATTCCGCGGAATTTGACAGTCAGGCCACGGTTGACAGTCTCATGAACACTATCCGGTCCCTTGGTCATGATGTGGAAGCCATCGGGAACATAAAGGATCTGGTAAAAAAACTCAGCCGGGGCAAACGATGGGATTTAGTCTTTAATATCGCCGAGGGGGTCGCCGGGTATTCACGGGAAGCTCAAGTCCCCCTTCTGCTGGAAGCATACGGAATTCCCTTCACCTTTTCAGATCCTCTTACCTTAAGCCTCTGTCTCCATAAAGGAATGACGAAACGGGTATTACGTGACCTCGCTGTTCCCACGGCGGATTTTCGCATTATTGAAAAGGAAGCTGATGTTGATGGTGTTACCATGCCTTTCCCGTTATTTGCCAAACCGGTGGCAGAAGGAACAGGGAAGGGTATTGATGAAGATTCATATGTGACAACGGCAGCAGATCTTAAAAAAAGGTGCTCATATCTCCTCGGGCGGTTTCATCAACCTGTACTCATTGAACGATTTCTGCCCGGGAGGGAATTTACGGCAGGTATTCTCGGGACCGGGGAAAAGGCACGGGTCGTGGGAGTCCTGGAGGTGACCTTACGTGATAGCGCGGAAAAGGGAGCTTATTCATATATCAACAAGGAGGAATGTGAGGAGCGGGTTGTGTATGAACTGGCATCGGATCCGGCTGCCGAAAAAGCGGGAGAGAATGCTTTACTCGCCTGGCGGGGCCTTTCCTGCCGTGACGCGGGTCGCATTGATCTGAAACTGGATGAACATGGAGTCCCTTGTGTTATAGAATTAAATCCCCTGGCAGGGCTGCATCCGACACATTCGGACTTGCCGATTCTTTGTACACTGAAAGGAATGAGCTATTCCGAACTCATTAATTCGATAATCGCCAGTGCCCTGGAAAGAACAACGAAAAACAATCTTTCCGGAAAAAGGCAATAAATAATTCTCTCATACTTTTTCTGCGTATGGGGGGGAGAGAGGAAAAGACTCTATGATGGATAAAGAGACACTTTTAAAACAGGCAAAAAAGCATTGCTTCTTTATTGGTCTTAATGATAGTGGATCGGAATTATGCAAAGCGAATTCGGTATATGGGATCGCTGCCATGCATTATATCCAGGAAAAACTCGGGGTAAAGGCGAACGCCACATTTATCACCACCCCGGATATGACGATTACACGGAATGTGACACGCTGGAGAAGTGGTTTCGGCTATGGCGGAAAATTATCCTGGGGTGACGGCAGCAGCGAATTGATCGTTCTTAATACAAAACCGAACGCCTGCGGAATGCTCGCCGGCGGCCTCGAAGAACTCCCCCCTGTGGACCGGATAATTGAAAGAATTCATAGACTCGCGTCGGAAAAAACCCTTATCAATGGGATCGAGGTTGCCTGGGACTTTTATAAAAGCAATCATTTTATAGATCTTTTCCTTACAAAACAGATCCAGAAACTCGATCATGAATTGCCGCCCTACGCCTTTATAATCCATGGTTCCGCCGGCGAGTTTTCAGGTAATAATAAAAACGGCTTCGGACTTTATTATGACAGGAGTGAAGAACTCATGAATATGGCGGAGGAGATAGAAACTCCCATCGGCACATATTATGTACTCACCGGTAAAAACGCGAATGCGTATTATGAATTCTACAAGACTGTTGAGGATTTTTCAAAAAAGAAAAAGGAATACGCGGCAAAAAAAATCTTCGGGGACTATCTCACCATATCAAATGAGTGTCATCAGGGATTACTCAACATGAATCAGATGCTTTTAGGCTGTAATCACATGAAACAGGATAATACCCTCTTCCCTCTTACCCTGCGCGGGGACCTTCCCGCCTATTTAGTGCGGGGAATGCCAAGTCTCTCGCCGGATTGTATCGATACCATGGGGTTTGAAAAGCGGGCCCGGAATCTCGGTGTCTATGACCAGCTTATCAACCTCAACATATTTCCCCACGGCGGGGGATACAATCTCCCGGATGTCCTGAATGTGAACAAAGTTATTGAGATTGAAAAGACCCGGTATTTTGATGTGGATATGCTGAATGACAGGGGCAAAAAGATTATTTCCGATGTACGGGAATTGCCCTTTGAATACAGGGGGAGAACAGTCGTACTCCGGGCGATCGAGGCCGGACTTATTGAGATCGTGGCAAAGCTGATTCCTCAGTATATTTTAAAAATATAAAAAGAAAGTACAAATAGGAGAATTATATAATGATACTTCAACTCACTAAGGCTTATAAGAGTATTCATGGGCTTCCCGTGGTTTCTTATGTGGATACGGATATTTTTACACAAAACTACCCTGAAACAGGGTGTCTCGAGATGGGCTGCCAGGATATCTGTTGTTCCGGCGGGGCGATAATGGATAGTGTCACCTTTAAGAAATTACGTGAGGTTGATGAAGAGGACCTTGGGGTGCATATCGATTGGGAAACTTATGAGTTCGATGACGATCCCTGTTATCCCGGCGGAAAAGGATGTTACACCACCTTTACCAATAATCGATGTATGTTTCAGAATAAAAACGGCTTCGGGTGCATCATTCATTCTTACTGTCTTAAGAAAGGAATCGATTTCCGTGAACTTAAGTTTTTTGCGTGTTGTATTTTCCCCTGTGAAGTGAATAACATCGGTGAGTACAAGAATGTCCTTACCCCCGGATATGAACTCCGCCACGATGAATATAATTTCCCTTGCAATAAAACGGGAAATACGACAATATATGAAAATGCAAAAAATGATATTCTCTATTATTTTGGCTCCTCCCTTATCGAAGAACTGGAAACAATAAAAAATAATATCCTGATTCAGGTGAAAGGATAAGTATGGCCCGTATCGCATTAGTATATAATCTCATTCATGAGGACGACCTCATCGAAGGCAATAAACCGACGGATATGATCGCCGAATTTGACACATATGAAACGGTCAACGCGGTAAAAGAGGCTCTTGAGTCCGGGGGACATACCATCAGCCTGATTGAAGCAGATGAACAGGCTTACATTCACCTTCTCAAGCAACGCCATGAGATCGATATTGTTTTTAATATTGCCGAAGGGATCGGTGGTGAAGCCCGGGAATCGGAAATCCCGATTATCTGTGAGATACTTCATATCCCCTATACCGGTTCTGGTCCTCTTACGCTGGCGATCTGTCTCAATAAAATAAGAACAAAAGAGATTCTCCTCTTTCATTCAATCCCCACGCCGAAATTTCAGGTCTTTTATTCATCATCAACAAAAGTGGACCCTGCACTCACATTTCCCCTCATCGCCAAGCTTTCCGCAGAGGGTTCGAGTATGGGACTCACCTACGATTCGGTGGTGGATACCCCGGAAGAATTAAAAAAACAGGTGGAACTCCTCATATCCACGTATCATCAGCCCGTACTTGTGGAGGAATTTATAGAAGGCCGGGAGTTCGGAATCCCATTAATCGGGAATAATCCGCCTCATACCTTACCGATTATCGAGTTTCATTTTCACGGAGAAAAATCCATCTCGTTATTCATACCGGATAAGCCCTTTGATATTTATAAACAGCGGAACCAGGAAATTCCGGAGACGGAAGTGACGAATGAGTGTCCCGCGAAAATACCCGCAGCCCTGGAGGAAAAACTCATCTCCCTTGCCCTGGCTTCATACAAAGCCCTGGACTGCCGGGACTGGTGCCGATTGGAAATCCGGGTAGATAAACACGATAATCCCTATGTCATCGAACTGAACCCCATAGCCGGGATAGATCCCACCTACCGCTTTGCCCAATCCGCAAAAGTCGGGGGGATTTCTTTTAATAAACTCATCAACAGTATTCTTGATTTTGCTCTCAAACGGTATGGGATCCGGGATAAATAGATCTATATTACCGGGCTTATAAATATATTTTTTAAAAGGAACTTTAGGAAACCGGGAAAATATGGAGAAGCATTTGGAGAGTAATACTATATTATTTTAGAAATAACATAATTGCAGGAGTCTATTTTAATGAATAAGTATCCAGGAACCTGTTCAGCCAATCTTTTATGTCATGATAAAAGAGTAGATAGTTTCTTTTGATTGGGAATAATCTGTCACATCTGTTGTAAAATCCCTAAATAAACCTCCTTGCTTTATTATACTTTTTTATGTATTCTTTTCAGGGGGGAAACCGATCTTAATATAAATGTGCTATCATGGAAAAAGCATATTTTCGACAGAACAAAGAGGAGAAGGTGTCAACTATGTCAGAGACAAACGACCATACCTATGTTTTTGAAGATACGAACAGACCTTTAAACGAACGAGTAAAGGATTTTATTTCTCAATTAACCCTGGAAGAAAAACTCACCCAATTACTTCATACGAGCAAGGCGATACCCAGATTGGGAGTCCCCGAGTATGATTGGTGGAATGAATGTCATCACGGGGTCGGCCGGGCAGGACTTGCCACGGTTTTCCCCCAGGCAATCGGATTAGCTGCCACATTCGATGAGGACCTCATATTCAGAATTGCATCGGCAATCTCCGATGAGGCCAGGGCAAAATATAATGCTGCTGTGAAAATCGACAACAGGAACCGGTACCGGGGATTAACCTTCTGGAGTCCCAATATCAATATATTCAGAGATCCGAGATGGGGCAGGGGACAGGAAACCTATGGTGAAGATCCGTATCTTACATCAATCCTTGGCGTTGCCTTTGTAAAGGGTCTCCAGGGAGATGATCCGGATTATTTAAAGGTGGCGGCCTGCGCAAAGCATTTTGCCGTTCATAGCGGCCCGGAAAAACTCAGGCATCAATTTAATGCAAAAGTGAGTGACAAAGATCTCTATGAGACATATCTTCCCGCGTTTAAGGCCCTTGTCGATGCCGGCGTTGAAAGCGTCATGGGAGCCTATAACAGAACTAATGACGAACCGTGCTGCGGAAGTAATTTCCTCCTTAAGGAGATTTTACGGAAAAAATGGAATTTTAAAGGCCATGTTGTGTCGGATTGCTGGGCGATCCGTGATTTTCATGTCAACCATCATATTACGGACACCCCGGAAGAATCCGTCGCTTTAGCCCTAAATAATGGGTGTGATTTGAATTGCGGCTGTATTTTTGAGAGGGGCTTTCTCCTTAATGCCATCAACCGGAAACTCATAACAGAAGCAGCCATCGACGAAGCCTTGGGCCATCTTTTTACCACACGGTTCAAACTCGGGATGTTCGATCCCCCGGAAAAGGTTCCTTTCTCGAAACTCGGAGAAGAAGTGATTGATTGTCAAAAACACAGGGATCTTGCGTATGAAGCGGCCGTGAAATCAATCGTTCTGTTACAGAATAAAAATGGCCTTCTCCCCCTGGGACATGATCTAAAAACAATTTATGTTTTCGGCGCCAATGCCATGGATATAGAACTACTCCTTGGAAATTATAATGGCTATAGCAGCAAAATGACCTCGATTATGGAAGGAATTGTCGGAAAAGCAGGGAAAGGAACATCAGTCGTCTATAAGAGAGCACACCTTCCGAACTATTCCGAAGAAATTGACCAGGGATTTATGGGTGAGATAAAAAAGGCTGATGTTTTCATCGCAGCCATCGGGATCACTCCGCAGGATGAGGGTGAAGAAGGTGCTGATGCGGGAAGAACCGGCGGAGAAGGTGATAGAAAAGATATTACATTGCCTGCATATCAGATACAGTTTATTAAAAATCTCTCTAAAACAGGTAAACCCATAATTCTCATTCTCACGGCAGGGAGTCAGCTTGCCTTAGGTGATATTCAGGATTGTGTTGATGCAATACTTTATGTCTGGTATCCCGGGGAAGAGGGCGGAACCGCAGTCGGTGATATACTCTTCGGGAATATTTCTCCATCGGGCAAATTACCCCTGACTTTTCCCAAATCAATTGACCAAATACCTGATTTTAAAGATTATTCGATGAATAACCGAACATACCGGTATATGAAAGAAGAACCCTTGTATCCCTTTGGATTCGGTCTTCATTATACCTCTTTTGTCTACGGGCCGGTCTCTCTCAATTCACAAACTATAACGGCAAATGATTCCGTAAAAGTTGCCGTTATGGTGACAAATAGCGGTAATGTATCGAGTGACGAGGTTGTTCAATTGTATCTGCAACACAAGGATGTTGCCTATATTACCCCGACATATTCACTCAAAGGATTTCAACGAATTCACCTGAAAGCAAAAGAGAAAAAAGAGGTAGAGTTTACCATAACACCGGAAATAATGAAACTTATTAATAATGATGGCGATTCTGTCCTGGAAAAGGGACGAATAAGCCTTTATATCGGCGGCTCTTCTCCGGGAATGCGTTCCATTGAACTCGGTGCGCCGGATTTAGTTGAAGCCGAATTCCGGATAACCTGATATTATATTATGAAAGAGAATTGAAGTAGTTTTTTTCTAAAATTCCACGATTTTATTACTGGAATTCAATGTTGAAAAGTGAGTATCAATTTATAGTAGGCGAAATTCTTGAATAATTTACTATTTTTATGTAAAATGAATTGAGTAGGTATGTGAATCTGTACTATAATGTGTTTTCGATGATCAACCGGGAGGTGTGATGCTGGTTTTCCTTTTAAAGAAAACTTTTTTTGATATGTGGGATAACCTGCTTTCAATTATTATGATGAATGCGGGAACCATTATTCTGTTCGTTTTGTTGCTTCTTATACCTGCAAGTATCCAAATCCCGGAAGTTTATTTTATTTTTTACATTATGGCCGGATTAGTGGTTATTAATTTTTATCTTGGTGCCGTGTACAGATACACATTGGATTTAGCAGATTTTAAATCGGGCGGGTTTAAGCTTTTCTTTACTTACCTGGTACAGTCCTGGAAAGAAAGTTTATTCAGTTCTGCTATCATGTTCATCGGATTTGCAATCCTTTTTTACGGTATTCCATATTACTTCTTATCCGGAACTTTACTCTATACTATTTTCGGGACAATAGTGGTTTGGGTTTGGTTCACACTCTTTATGTCCGGACTCTATTTTTTCCCTGCCTGTTTCAGATTAAATAAAAAAATACTCCAAACCATAAAAACTTGTTTTGTTTTTTTTCTGGATAATATCGCATTCAGTTGTTTTATGCTTTTTATCGGTCTTATTTTATTTCCCATTTCATTGTTTTTAGTCTTTCTATTTCCGGGTCCTGCAACAGTTATCTTATGGATAAATGACTGCTTTAAAATCCGGTTGTATAAATATGATTATCTGGATGCGCATCCAATGGCAGACAAAAAGAAAATCCCATGGGATGAACTTCTCCGGGAAGACCGTGAAAGAGTCGGTCCGCGAACAGTGAGAGGAATGATTTTTCCCTGGAAATCATAGGTAATGGTATGAATTGTTATAGAGATTTAACATATTTAGTGTATCAAAGCATTTTATCATAGGTATATGTAAAATGTTTTATACAGATTAATAAATTCTATTAATGAGGTTCGTGTATACCTCTTAAATTATTTTATTAACATTACGGAAGGAGATTTTATGAAAAAAATTTTTAAGAACATTACGGTCATTGTCATTCTTCTTGTGATCACAACCGGTTTTGTCTATGCAGGGAATAATGCTACCAATAAATCGGGTCTCAAGAAATATTCGATTTTTCTCGGCCGGCCTATGGAGGATTATCCGGTAGACGGAACTAAGCTCGGGGACTGGATAGAACAAAAATCCGGCGTTAAACTGGATTTCGAATTCCCGGTGGGTGATTTAAAACAAAAAGTCGGACTTATCATCGCCGGTGGAGATTATCCGGATATGATGGATGGCCGTAACGAAAACCGCAGCTTTTTAGATGCGGGGGCATTTATTCCCCTGAATGATTTAATTGAAGAATACGGGGTAAATGCAAAAAAACTGTATGGCAAGAGATTGCAAATGCTTGAGCAGGAAGATGGAAATATTTATTGGTTTCCCCAGCTTTTCCCTTACGGTGATAAGGTCCAGACAACCACGGAAGCCCACGGACTCTATATTCAAAAGGCAGTGTTAAAAGAGTTTGGCTGGCCTATGCCGAAAAACCTCGAAGAAGCGGTTGATATGCTTATACAATACGCAAAGAAATACCCGGAAATAAAGGGAAATAAAACCTATGCATTTACCGCCCTTGCCTGGGGGTGGAGAGAATTTCCTCTCATGAACGCTCCTTCTATTCTTTCCGGTCATCCGAACGATGGAAGTGCTTCTGTCGATTGGGTTGATGGAAGATGGGTTGCAACACAATTCTATGATACAAAAGAGGCTTATAAGATCTATAAAATCTATAACAAAATTTATCAGGCAGGATTGTATGATACTGAATCCTTTGTTATGGATTATGACCAGTACCTGGCAAAGCTTTCAACAGGAAGTATTTTGGCTTTTTATGATCAACGCTGGCAGTTTGAAAAAGTACAAAAACTTTTGACAGACCAGGGGGAAAACAGGTTTTATGTTGCTATGCCGATCGTCATGGATGGATATACCGAAGAATATGAAGGGCCTCTTTCTCCCCAGGTATCCGAAGGTGTCGGTATCACGGTAGATTGTAAAGATCCGGTCGGTGCTTTTAAGTATCTCGATTTCCTTCTTTCCGAAGAAGTACAGATACAAAAACAATGGGGATTTTTACATGAAGATTATGAAATTGATGATAAGGGTTATTTCTACCGTACACCGGAACAAATTGCCCAATGGGATAATCAAAAATGGCGTGAGTATACGTTTGGACAGAGATACTGGATAGAGATGTGCGGATGGGACCATAACTCAATGTATTCCGATGGAAAGAACGCTGTAAATGCTAATAATCAACCGAATCTTTTTTTCGCCAAGCTAAAAGAAACGGAAAAAGAAGCTCTGGACGCCTACGGCAAAAAGACCTGGTTTGATTTCTTTAAAAAACCGGATATGAGAAGAGCATCATATTTCCCGATGTGGACGATTAAAATACCCACTGGAAGCGATATTAATATTGCCCATGAAAAAATACTTGAAGTAAGAAGAAAATATACCCCACGCTTAATTATGGCAAAAGAAGGGGAATATGATAAGATATGGAAAGAATATACAGATGAGTGTAATAAAATCCCGAATAAGAAAAAACACGAAGAATTTTTCCAGATACAGATGGATAAACGGATAGAAAAAGCCGGATTCTAATATGATCTAAAAAGGATGTGTCTGTAAATCAGGAATGTCTTTTTAGTAGCAAAGTGAATTATTAAACAGGAATGGTGTGTGAAAAAATTTTTTTAGTTTTTCACACACCTTCCTTAGAAAGTGTGGAGAATATGATGTCATTGAATAAAAAGAGTCCCTTTCTTACAAAACTGTTGGATCAGAAGATTTTAATCGTCATGGCTGTTCCTTTTGTTATTCATATCATTCTATTTCGTTATGTTCCGATCGTCGGGTGGGTCATGTCGTTTCAGAATTTTAAGCCCCAGAATGGTTTATTTGATCAGGAGTGGGTCGGATTTAAGCAATTTATTGATCTTTTTAGTGATCCCGGTTTTTTTCTTACTTTAAGAAATACCCTTGTAATGGCAGCTTTAAAGCTTGTTATGGGAACATTAGCCTCGATACTTGTTGCACTTCTTATAAATGAAACAAATAAAGGGTTATTTAAACGATCTGTCCAGACAATTTCATATCTCCCGCATTTTATATCCTGGGTAGTAGCTGCCAACTTAGTCCTTGAATTCCTTTCTCCAACAGGTGTGGTTAATGATATCCTCCTTTTTTTTGGGATCACCGAAACACCGATCTTATTTATGGGAAAACCTGAGTTATTCTGGTGGATAATCGGTTGGTCTCATGTGTGGAAAACGTGTGGATTCGGGGCAATCATTTATCTCGCCGCAATGACCGGGATTGATCCCCAGTTATATGAAGCCGCGGACATGGATGGAGCGGGAAGGCTTATGCGTATCTGGCATATAACCCTGCCGGGTGTCAAGGCAGTGTTTGTTATCTTGCTCATCATGGATATCGGACGGCTGATGGAAGCCGGATTTGAACAGCAGTTTTTGTTAAAGAACGGACTCGTTCAGGATTACGCGGAAGTCTTTACCATATATATTTTAAGATATGGATTACAGATGATGCGCTATTCCTATGCCGCGGCAGCAGGTATCTTTAAGAGTATTGTGAGTGTAATCTTGCTTTTCGCAGCGAACCGGATCTCCCGGAACATGGGCGAAGAGACATTAATGTAGGAGTGAAGAATGAAAGGAAATATTTACGATCATATTTTTGATACAATTAAGATCAGCTTACTCATTTTCTTGGTTTTAATAACTTTTCTGCCCTTTATTAATGTCCTTGCAGTATCTTTTAATGATCCCATGGATACGATAACCGGGGGAATCGGACTCTGGCCAAGAAAATTTTCACTTATTAATTATAAGGATATTGTTGACAGTCCTCATATTTTACGTGCAGGACTAAACTCAGTATTAAGAACAGTCATAGCTGGCCTTCTTCATACATTTTGTACGGCTATGGTTGCCTACACATTAAGCCGTAGAAATTTTGTGTTCCGTGTTCCTATCGCTATGATCTATATTTTAACCATGTATATAGACGGAGGTCTTATACCGACCTTTTTCCTCTTTAAATCCCTTGGTCTGATTAATTCATTTCATGTGTATTGGGTTCCCGGTATAACGAGCGCGTGGAATCTGCTGGTCATAAGGACATATATAAAGGGATTACCGGAAAGTCTTATTGAATCAGCGAAAATGGAAGGGGCGGGTGATTATTATATTTTCCAGCGAATTGTTCTTCCCCTCTGTCTTCCGGTACTTGCAACCATTATACTTTTTACGATGGTATGGCAATGGAATTATTGGTGGGATACCTTCCTTTTCTGTTCTTCCAAAGTTGAGTTATCAACCTTGCAATATGAGCTCATGAAGAAGGTACAATCTGCAAGTTCTGCCATGAGCGGTACAAGTATGTCGGACGCATTCAGTATGGCTGCGGGAAAGACCGGAAGTACGGTGACGCCCAAATCATTACGTGCTGCCATGACTATTATTGTGAGTATACCTATTGTTATGGTTTATCCTTTTTTACAGCGGTATTTTATTACCGGTCTTACAATCGGCGGTGTGAAAGAATAATCAATAGCTATAATTTATAGGTTCTTTTTGATAAATCGTAAGCAAGTGCCCGGTTCATTCGACGGGCGTCTTGCTCATCGATAATATGCCGGACAACCAATCCTGCAAGGTAATTGCTGTCGATCCGCCGTGCCAGGTCGTGGCGGATTGGTATGGAAGGGAATGCCCTGGTGTCATCAATAAAACCGACCATATTGTACACCCCCGCTGTTTCAATTACCTGTTCCCGCTGGCGTTTCATGCCCTGAAAACTGTCATGGAACCACCATGCCGGTCCGAGTTTCATTGCGGGATAATGACCTGCAAGGGGTGCGAGTTCACGGGAATATGTGGATTCATCCAGGGTAAAGACAACTAAAGTGAACTCCGGATTATTTCCATAGGTATTAAGCAATTCTTTTAAATTCCGTGTAAATTCCGTTGCCAAAGGAATATCAGCTCCTTTATCCGGGCCGAATTTGTTAAAGAGTTCCGTATTATGGTTGCGGAAACAACCCGGATGGATTTGCATCACCAAATGATCTTCACAACTCATTCTTGCCATTTCCATCATCATATGTCCTGTAAAAAGCCGAGCATCTTCTAACGTTATACTCCCTTGTAATGCCTGATTAAAAAATGTTTCGGCCTTCGCATTTGTTAAACGGTGAATGACCGGTTGTTCAATACCATGATCCGTTGATACTGCCCCCATGAGCTTAAAAAACTCCCGCTGTTTTTCCAACGCTTCAATAAACCGTGAAAATGATGTGACGGAAATCGAGGTTACCTCTGATAATCTATCTATATTTTCCCGCCATTTGGGATGAACTAAATTCGTCACGTCATCGGGGCGGAAACATGGAATGACTTTTCCCTGCCACCCGGATTCTTGTATTTTTTTGTGATACGATAGATCATCTGCCGCACCGTCGGTTGTCGAGAGGACTTCTATCTGAAAGGTTTCAAAAAGAGCTCGCGGCAGGAATTCCGGAGTTAAAAGTTTTTTACTCATATAATCATATATTTCCATTGCATTGCCGGGAACTAACTTTTCGGTGATCCCGAATGCCGTCTCAAACTCCCCGGTAAGCCAGAGACCCGTTGGGGTTCCGGCGAAGAGATAGAAATTATCCGCAAAGATCTGCCAGATTTTCCGCGGGTCTTTTTCGTACGAAGTGCCGTCAATCGGCATAATCCCGATAGTCTCAAGAGGTATTCCTTGAGAGTAGAGCATGCGGAACACATAATGATCGGGAATAATCAGCAATTGCGAAGGATCGGGAAAAGGTTTGTTGTGGGCAAAAAGAGCGGGATCTACATGACCATGGGGACAGATAAGAGGCAGGTCTTTTATTTCATTATATAATGCCAGGGCAGTCTCTCTGGTCTCCGGTTGACAATCAAAAAAACGGTATGGATTGAGCATAACAGCCTCCTCTTCTTATTTTACAACATTGTCATGTTTGTTTACAATATCCGTTAAAAAAGCTAAAAAATCTTTGGTGAATTCTTTCCTTTTTAATGCAAAATCAACAATTGTTTTTAAATAATCAAGTTTGTTGCCGATGTCATACCTCGTTCCTTCCATGATATACGATATAATATTCTCGCGCTTAAGGAGCAGGCGCAAAGCATCGGTAAGCTGGATCTCATTATTTTTCCCCAATTTTGTCTCTTCCAGGGATTTGAAAATTTCAGGAGTCAGTATATAACGGCTTGCAATTGCAAGGGTGGAGGGAGTCGTATTAATTTCAGGCTTTTCAATAAGATTTGTCACATTCAGGATACGGTCACTGATTTTGTTTCCTTCTATAATGCCATAGCGCCATATCTTATCCTTTGGAACGATTTCCGATCCGATTACCGATTGCTGATATTGATCATACACATCCATCAATTGTCGTGTAACCGGAATTACGGAATCGATCACCGTATCCCCTAACAAAACGGCAAAAGGTTCATCCCCGACATGCTGTTTCGCATAATATATGGCATCTCCAAGACCGTTCGTCTCTTTTTGCCGGATATAATGAATATTTGCCATTTCTCCGATGCGCCGGATTTCATTATATAGATTTTTTGAGGGTTTATTTTCCAAAAGGCTTTCCAGTTCGGTGTTCCGGTCAAAATGATCTTCGATAGCCCGTTTTCCTTTTCCGGAAATAATGAGTATGTCATCAATCCCCGAATCAATCGCCTCCTGCACGACATATTGGATTGTGGGAGTATCAATAATCGGCAGCATTTCCTTTGGCTGGGATTTTGTTGCCGGTAAAAACCGCGTGCCCAGCCCTGCTGCCGGAATAACTGCTTTCCTTACCATAATGTTATACCTCACTTACATAATATTTTGATAGAAT
>JAFGRV010000023.1 GCA_016934975.1 Spirochaetales bacterium
CTTAAAAGGTTTAAATCACCGGTATTTTTTAAGACTTTATTTGCTGCCGTTACCATCCTATTTCTCCTCCTTTTCATCATTCTGTTTTGCCGTGGAGAAATTACTGATAATTTCAAGTACTTTATCCGGTGTCATGGCGTTATAATATTTTCCGTCCACAATCATGACCGGTGCAAGTGCACAGGCTCCGACACAGTTTACCCCGGCGAGAGTAAAGAGCCGGTCTTCGGTTGTACCACCGGGCTGAATATTATACTTTTCACAGACTATTTCCGATATTTTACCCGCGCCTTTCAGATAACAAACCGTACCCATACAAAGGGTGATTTCATGCCGGCCTTTTGGTGCAAGCCGAAAGGAGGAATAAAACGTTGCAACACTAAAAATTTGTGATAAAGGGATGCAAAGCTCTTTCGAGAGGACGCGAAGATAATCAGGAGGAAGATAACCTTGTGAATTTTGAATATCCTGCATCATAGGGATAAGCATTCCCTTATCCTTATTATACTGCATAATTATAGTTTCGATTAAATCCTTTATCTCTGCCATAGTTCACCAATCCTTATACTTTATGAGGAGTTTTTCTTTCCTCTTTACTTTCACCATTGAAAAAGGAAAGAATTTAACTCCGACAGGCGATTATAGAAATAATTATTTTGTAATCGCCTTAGATAATATCAATATTTACCTCTTTACCTCTCGCTTTCAGTTCATCACCTATTTCGCGGACAACCGCCATCCGGATATCCAGCTCGTGGGGGAGCTCCGGATTCTGATGAGCCGGATTAATAGCCTGTCCGACGATGAAATGAATATGATCCACATTAAGAAATAGTCGTAAGAGGTCTGATGCACCGTCTGTTTTAAAGCGAACATTGTTTTTTTCCTGTCTGGATTTCAACATTTCGTTTACCCGTGTTAAGGTAAGTATTCCTTCTGTGACCAGATCTATTCCTTTTAAATACGCGATGGGAGGGACAACAGGGGTCATCGTCGATAGGTCGACATTCAGTGGTTGACCTATGTAATGAGATACAATTTTAGCTGTTGTACCACCGCAAATAATCAATTGTCCTGATTGTTCCAGGAATGATTTTACAATTTTCTTGTCCAATTGTTTATTTTCCGGTGGTCCGGTGAGTACTGTAGCAGTCTGTTTTTGTCTTACTTTAAGTACTACGATACTCACATCATCACCGGGGGAGTTTACATAAAGCTCATTTACCGTCTCGGCGATTTTTAGAGCAAATTCATCTGCCGAGAGATTTTGATGGGCGTGCTGTTCCATAAATCCGGTTGCATTTTCCCACCCCCATCCCAGGGGATACTCGCCTCCGATGCCTGCATTAAGGACGCCGTCAGATACAAATACCACCCAATCACCTGTTTGCAGGTTTATTACAGTCTGATGAATTCTTTTTCCGTCAATTGATCGTTCTTTAAATTCAACGGGTGTGACTTTCCGCTGTCTGATAAGAATGACCGGGGGAGAATCAAATTGAACGATTTTCGCAGAGCCCTGACTAAAAAATTGAGCAATCGCAAAGGTACTGTAAGCAAGGTTCCTGACACGGCAAACCGGGAGCGTCTCGGTGAGTGTTTGTACTACTTCACCAAGGGGGAGATCGTTTTCAAGCATATGCATGGCGATATGGTTCGTAAGTGTAGCTAATATATTCGCTTTTACTCCGCTTCCCAATCCGTCCGATAAAGCGAGGCTCACCGAATCCGCATGACGTGATACGATAATACTGTCCCCGCATAGCTCTTCTCCGGATTTGTTAAGCTGCCGGGTTCCCCATTCATAGAATAAACGCATTAATCAATTTCTTCCTTAAAAAGAGACATTAGTTTTACTAATAATATTTTTGTTTCAGCCGTTGTTTCTCCTAATAACCGGGCAATTTCCTGGGCTGTCTGCATCTGCCGGGAGATCACTTCCTGTGCGCGCTGTAATGTTTGTGCCCGGAGTTCTCTAAAATGCTTTTTTGCTCGTTCCTCATTTGAAATATCGATAAAAATACCACAATAAAGGTTTTCTTCTTCAATAGGGAAAAGTCCGACCCGGTAACTTACATCGAGCTTGGTGCAGGTTTCTTTGATGATGAGTCTTCCCCCCGCGGCAATTGCCCTCTCAAAGCAATCTGAAAATATATATTTTGATGCGATATTGCCGATCATTTCTGAGTTTTTACATTGAAACATTTCCCTAAAAGCAGGATTAACATATTTGATTCGAATTTCACTGTCTACAAGGAGGACTCCATTAGGTGTTTGTTCCAGAATTGCACTTATGTGAGATTCCGTGTCCCTGGTATTTTGTTCTTTCATAGTATCCAATTACCTGCTTTTTAAAAAATTAATGTTCCTGTAATGGGTTGATTATTTCCTGAATGAAAAAATCCACTGCTTCCTCCGGTGTCGTACTTGTCACCGGGGTTTCATCTATCTGCCAATTGATTCCCTTTCCGCAACGTTCCATACAAAAAGAGCCTTTTAACTCAATTTTTTCCGTTAACTTATTCTTCTTTAAAAGATCATTAAACTGTCCAATAACATCCCGGGCGCCTTTGATATGGCAGGAACTTCCTACACAAACAGTAATAGTTTTTATAGCCGAAGGAAGTTCCTTATTATTGGTTTGTCCGTTCACTCGTCACATTCTCCTTCCGGAGTCAATCCGGACGGATCTCCTCCGGTGAGTACAAGACACCTGGCAATATGTTTTCTTTTTTCTTTCGATACATCGGAATCTTCTACAAAGAGTACTGCCTTTGTAGGACATGCGATGACACATGCCGGTTCCATTCCTATTTTGAGTCTTTCAATACAGTGGTCACATTTATGTACTCCTTTACCAGAGGGACTTATCATCATCATCCCGAAGGGACATGCCTGTACACACATATGACAACCAATACATTTTTCCTGGTCTACTAACACCGGTTCCCGTAACGCTTTACGGTGGATTGCTCCGGATGGACATACCATCATGCAGGAAGCAACCTCGCAGTGATGGCAATGAAGGGGTATCGGTTTATTACCGGAAACTTCGATCGCGATCCGGGTCCCGGGTCTTTCTCCGTTTTGAATCGCTACCGCCAGGTTACCCGCTTTTGTATGTGCTAAAGCGCAGGCAAGCTCACATGAATGACAACCCACACATTTTTCAACATTTACCATTATTACTTTGCTCATATCATACCTCATTCTACCGGTTTATATGCCTGTTCGTACACAAGCGGTTTTAATTTCAGGGCCTTTCGTTTTTTATCAATATGGTCAAGCATCATATGTGCTGCTTTCACCGGATTCAGTTCAAATGCCCATTTTCCTCCCACTTCAGCTTCAATGCCATCGGTCAGGTAATCATATAAATTTTTACTTCCCATGACAGCGAGGGGCTGGCATATCATCGTGTAAACCCCGGATGCAACAAAATAAAATCCGATTGCAACGGCTTTTTCACTCATCCATTCAGGGGCTGCCCCTGCTACCGGAAGATCGGAGATATCATTTCCCAATCCCCCTTCCGCGACGATATTGGCCAGAATCGTAAGAATACGGCTGTTATCAACGCAAGAACCCACATGAAGAACCGGGGGAATTCCGACAGCCCTGCATATTTCCTGTAATCCTTTGCCTGCATGTTTAAACGCTGTCTCCGGCTTGAGAAGCCCGTGTTTTGCGCAACTAATTGCATTACATCCGGTTGTGACAACAAGGGTATCGTTTTTAATCAATTCAATTACCATTTTAATGTGGGCTTCCTCGAATTCCATGTTGGGATTGGAACACCCGATAACACCGGCAGCACCGCGTAATCTTCCTGATATCACCGCATCATTTAAAGGCCGGTAGGTTGCCCTGTATTTACCTCCAAGAAACGTAAAGACTGATTCTGAGGTAAAGCCCGCTATCAGTCCTTCGGTATCTGTGGGGATTACAACCCGCTTGGCGTCCCGGTTTTTAAAATTTTCAATCGCCGTTTCAATTATCGTTGTCGCGGTACTCACTGCCTTATCTTCGTGAAATTCGATATGTTCGACACCTTCGATTTTTGCCTTCGGGGATGTGGTGAGGAGTTTTGTGTGAAAACAATTCGTCAGACTTCTTAACCCCGGCATAATACATTGAACGTCCGTGAGCATGACATCTACCGCGCCGGTGAGGAGTGCGAGTTCCTGCTGCAAAAAATTCCCCGCAACAGGAATTCCGTGACGCATGAGTATCTCGTTTGCGGTACAGCATATCCCTGCAATCTGGATACCCTTTGCTCCCTTTTCTTTTGCCTTGTTAATAAGTTTTTCATCTTGTGACACGATGGCGATAATATCCGAAAGTGTCGGTTCGTGGCCATGAACGATAATATTCACCATATCTTTTTTCAGAACACCAAGATTTGCCTGTGAACGTAACGGATTGGGTGTTCCGAATATAATATCCGAAAGGTCAGTGGCGATCATTGATCCTCCCCAGCCATCTCCGATGGCAGTACGGAGACCCTGTTTAATTATATTTTTGTAATCCGTATCCACACCCATATGTGTCCGGTGCATGGTTTCCACAATTTCTCTGTCTATAGCCCGGGGCATAATTGAGAGTTCTTCCCATAGTTTTACCCGGGCCGGAGGTGCTTGTTTTGCCATGACAAGGGTTCCTTCCTGCTGACCGAATTCCTTTAATGCTTCTTTTGCGAGATCAAGGGCGATATCCTTATTCTCCCTGTTCCCGGTCTTAATATTATATATGGCGGCTACTTGTTTTAATTTATCTATATCTTTTAGCTGATAATCAGATGTCGGATCCTGTGCTATCAAAAGGAGGGTATTGACAATATCACGCCCATGGTCCGAGTGGGCTGCTGCTCCTGCCGCGATCATCCGGATGAGGTTTCGTGCGGCGATCGTATCGGCATTCGCACCACAGACGCCGGTTTGAGGACCGTCACCGAAGGGATCAATCCTGCATGGACCCATAGAGCAGATCCGACAGCAAATACCCATTAATCCGAATCCGCATTGAGGTTGCATTTTTTCGTACCGTTCCCATATTGTGTCTATATTATCTTCTTGTGCTTTTTTAAACATTTTTTTCGATGCTTCGTCTGCATAGTGTAGTTCTTTGGCCATAAAAACCCTCCATTTTGAAATTTATAAAAGCTTGTCCTGTTTTTCTATCCAGATAATTAACATAACTATTTTTTTATCAGGGTGATGGGATGAACGCAGGTAAAAATATTATTTGAGAAGATCGCATTCAGTTGAATTTTTTGTACGGGTGCCCGGAATTTAAACTGATAATAATACATACCTGTATTTCCCTTCGTAAGTATATTACTCATGATAAATAGTACGTTATTCTTTATATAATCAACAGTACCAAAGGCTTTTTCTTCCTGTATTGCATAATCTTTAATATGCAAATCTGTTATCTTTCAGGAAAATATTTGCCTTTAAAACTCATATTAGTTCCTTATCTAAAGTAAAACAAAGTAACTTACTCTCGTATCAGTTCACTAAACCTTCTTAGGCCTTTATACAATATATAAAGAATAGAACATTTATACAACATAATTATTAATATTTTTTACCTATTTCACCTACGTATAATGTATGAGTTGAAAATAATATTTTCCTCTTAACACCCTGTGTTTCAATTCTCCGTTTCCTATCCCATGGGCTCTCTTTTACTATTTTTAAAAAGACTCATTCATAGTATAATGCTGATGAGGCTGATAGTATGAAAAATGAGTCGTTTTATAGATACCTTGGTCAGGGAATAAGAGCTGCTGATTCAAGAAATCACCCGCTCTTCGATAAATGGCTTTGCAGGTGGTTTTTTACTCCAGGGATTTAATTAAAGCACGAATGTCAGTGAGAGTGTCCTGACTTGCGGAAAAAACCGACATTCCAAAAGAGCTTATTTTTTTAATATCCTCACAAGAGTCTAAAAATCCTAAGAAAGAAAATTCCGGGAGATGATCTGTGATTACTTTTTTATCGGTTTGATTTTCAATTTTATTTCCGATCACTTTTATCTGTTTTATTCCAATATCCAGTGCCAGTTTTTTGATTCGATGAGCGGTTGCGATGCTTGTTTTACTCGGTTCCACAATGATAATGAGTATATCAACCCCAAGGGAGGTTCCCCTGCCAAGATGTTCAATACCCGCTTCCATATCCAGTATGACCCATTCATCTCTTGAAATGACAAGGTGGGCAATAAGATTTTTTATAAATGCATTTTCAGGGCAGGCGCATCCGGCACCTCCCTGCTTTATCGTACCCATGGTAAGCAAAGTTATCCCATTTACTGTTATGGAATAATCTTTCGGGATATCCGAAACTTTGGGATTCATGGTAAAAAACGGGGCAGGTTGTCCCACAGTCGTATTAGTCCTCTCTGCGATAAGTTCTTTAAGTTCGGAAATTGGTGTTATTGTTGATTCCGGAGGTACACCGATTAACGATGCCTGGTTCATATCCGGATCTGCATCAATAATAATAACCTGTTTCCCGGATTCCCTTAAAACCCTTGCAATGAGGGCTACAATTGTTGATTTTCCAACTCCGCCTTTACCGGCAACTGCAATCTTCATTTTTCCACCCCTTATACATGAATTCTCGGCTCCCCTGAATTATAGCATTAATCAGGCTTTACCCGCAACCTTAAATGTACTTTATTTTGTATTGTTGGTTGTGTCATGTGACATAGTATGAGTAAAATACTCTCACTCACAAGTTCTTCCTGAAAAAAAGAACTTATGAGTTGAGAGTATGTCCTGTTCAATGTTACTCGTGGTGAAAATCCCGGCAGATTCCCGTTATGTACTCTCTCTCCGGCCTTCTATAGCAGACAATTGTCTAAAATCATAAAGTGCTTAACGGTAACAGGAATAGAGACCAAGAATAATAGAGTTTACCATGGTGTTAATTGAATCTGCTCTTGAAGTCATTATAATTGGTATACGCGCTCCGATGAGAATACTCGCAGCTTCCGCACCCCCTAAAAAAGTGAGGGATTTGTAAAGAATATCCGCGGAATTCAGGTCCTGGGCAACAAGAACATCAGCATGACCTGCATAAGGGGATTGTATTCCCTTTCTTTGTGCGGCTTCGGGAAAAAGGGCATTATCCAGTGCCAGGGGGCCTTCGACTCTCCCGCCTTTAATTGTTCCTCTTTCTGCCATTTTAGAAAGACATGCTGCATCAATAGTCTCCTGAATCGAAGGATTTACCGTTTCCACAGGGCTTAAAATAGCAACTATGGGTTTGTCTATACCCATGTTTCTTACAAAATTGATAACATTCTGAACAATATCCTGTTTCTGCTTCAGATCAGGGACTATATTTAATGATGCGTGAATAAGAAAAAAGAAACGGTCAAAAAGTTTGTGCTGAAATGCCTGTAATGTTGAAAGAATACGGCCTATATTAAGATTGTTATCTTTATTTAATACTTCCCTTAAAATTTCTCCGGTTTTTACCTGACCCTTCATGAGAATATCCGCTTCATTATTGGCAACGAGTTTTACTGCTGTTCTGGCAATATCTGATTTTCTTATAACATGCTGAATAATATACGGCTTAAGATCAATAGTTGCCTCTTTTGCCGCATCTTCTATTTCATCCCTAAATCCTACAAGAATCGGTTCAATTAAACCTTCTTTTCTTACTATTTCAACTGCTTGTAATATAAAGGGATCATTTGCTGCACATACAACAATTTTAAATTTATTCCCACAATTTTTAATGAACTGTAGAATATCGTTAAAAGTTTTCATAATTCTCTCCTTAAATAAAAGGTTTTTTTTCCCTTACAAAATGTAATATCTAATAACTCGTATATTCTTTTTTATTTATAATAAGCATAGCACTTTATTATATCGGATTCAATCTATTACATATGATGATTTGCTTTTTATTGAATTATTTTTTACTTAATATCATATCTAAATAATGTTCCATATTCATATCGTTATCTGATCTGATAATTTTTTATCAATAGTTTTGCTTATTGATAAAAAATTATGAGTGTCAGATTTACGATGGTTATGCATACTGTCACTTTAAAAGTTGCCGGTATTTACGATTTTTATGAGATTGACATTTTAAGAACCTATTAAAGAATTTTATACACTCATAGAGCGTTTGAAAACAAAAAACGTAAAACTATTGAGTGTATAGCCAGTTAATAGTTATTATGCGAGGTTCTCACAAAAATTATTATTTTTGTAATTGACTCAATTCAATCGAATGTTATTTCAAATACTTTACTATCCCCATTTTTTTACCCCCGCAAAGTGCCCCAGGGTTTTCTTGCCTATGCGATATCCTGAATATATACATTTTCAAAAGATATGATCACATATAATTTATTTAACTCTATTATACTCAACTGTTTAGAGTTTGTCATTATCCGGAAGAGGATAAGTATCCCTCATGACGCCTTTCTGTGAAAGGAAATGAACTACACCTCTATAAAACTACAACTGGTATTCAACGAAGTTGAAAAACTTACTCCAATCGGAATATACTGTCCTGATAGTAATCAGGGATTTAATAAAAATGTCAGTATAGAAGACGATTTATACTATATGTATTGATCTTTGTCAAGGGGTGTGTGATAAAATTTTGATTGCTTTTTTTCCCAAAGAGTCTTGTATGAGATTCTTTATCTCCGTAATGCTGCTCCCGTGAGATGTAATAAAAATATATCAAAAAACTCTATCCCTGTTTCTTCCTTAATAGTAATGCTTGATGAATTTCATCCGCGGCTCTTTTCCCCGCACCCATGGCACTTATCACTGTTGCTGCCCCGGTCACAATATCTCCGCCAGCCCAGACTCTCTCCTTTTTTGTTTTCCCTGTCATCTCATCCGCAACGACAGTTCCCCATTTTGTCCGTTCAAGGCCGGCTGCATCACTGAATACAATCGGATTAGGCCGTGTGCCAAGGGCTACAATCACTGTATCAATGTCCATATCAAATTCGGAACCTTGAATCGGGATCGGACGCCTGCGACCGCTTGAATCGGGTTCCCCAAGCTCCATCTTTATGCACCGTATTTTCTCTACCCATCCCTGATCGGTTCCGAAAATTTCAACAGGATTGACTAAAAAATTAAAATGCACACCTTCTTCTTCTGCGTTTTCCACTTCTTCCGCTCTCGCCGGCATTTCCTCCGCAGACCTCCGGTAAATGATGTGAATTTCCGGCGGGGGAGTACCATCTTTTATGGATTTTAACATGCCTAAGCGCAATGCGCAACGTGCCGAATCCATAGCTACATTTCCGGCACCAATCACGGCGACTTTATTTCCGATTGTTACAGGGGTATCCCATTCGGGAAAAAGATATCCTTTCATCAGGTTTACCCTGGTGAGAAATTCATTTGATGAATAAACACCATTATAGTTTTCTCCCGGAATTCTCATAAACATCGGTAATCCCGCGCCTGTTCCCAGGAAAATAGCATCAAAACCTTCTTCAATTAAAAGTTGATCAAGACTGAATATTTTCCCGATGACATAATCCGTACGGATTTCTACACCAAGGCTTTTAACATAATTAATTTCTGCGTGGACTATTTTTTTGGGTAAGCGGAATTCAGGTATTCCATACATCAGAACACCACCGGGGACATGAAGGCTCTCGAAAATAACTACTTTGTGACCGTGCTTTGCCAGATCACCGGCACAGGTGAGTCCTGCAGGTCCGGAGCCGATGACAGCAACTTTATAAGGACTTAGGTTCGCTTTTTGCGGGATTTCATGATTATGTCCCAATTCCCAGTCCGCAACATATCGTTCCAGCCGGCCTATTGCCACAGGTTCACCTTTTTTTCCCAAAACACATTTTATTTCGCATTGTGTTTCCTGGGGACATACCCTTCCGCAGACAGCAGGAAGATTATTTGTACTCTTTAAAATTGCAGCCGCCTTTTTCATATCTCCTGCTCTTACAGCCATGATAAATTCCGGGATCGGGACTTCTACCGGACAACCTTCTTTACATGTCGGTTTTTTACAATTAAGGCAGCGGTTCGCCTCCTGCCGGGCTTGTTCGTCCGTATAACCCAGTGCTACTTCAAAAAAATTTTGTGCACGTTTTTCAGGGGCCTGAAGAGTCATCGCATGCCGCTTGATAGCCATTCGTTCCTTTATTGTTAATTCTTTTTCCTCGTTCATAATGCGTCCTTATATCTTATTTTCCACAAAAGCACCTTAGGTACTGCTCCTATTGGAATCCAACGAAGATGAGCAGCATTTTCGCTTCGTGTAGAGCTCGGTTGCATACTTTTCTTCTTTCAGGTAAATCTTCTGCCGTGCAAGAACAAGATTCCAATCTACCGCATGGGCATCGAATTCCGGACCGTCTACACAGACGAATTGGGTCTGGTCTCCGATTTTTACACGACATGCACCGCACATTCCGGTTCCGTCCACCATAATTGAATTAAGACTGACAATCGTAGGAACCGAGTATTCTTCTGTTGTGGCGGCACAGAATTTCATCATAATTGCAGGTCCTATAGCCCATACTTTTTTAATATCTTTTCCATAATTGTCTAACATTTTTTTTAGAGGGACAGTCACAACCCCTTTTTGGCCATGGCTTCCGTCATCGGTGCATATAATCACCTCATCGGAAATTGCCCTCATTTTTTCCTCCCAGAATAGAAGGTCTTTATTACGGGCACCTAAAATGGAAATAACGTGATTCCCCGCTTTTTTTAATTCCCGTGCGATGGGATACATCGGGGCGATCCCGACACCACCACCAATACATATAACTTTACCGAAATTTTCGATCTCTGTTGCACAACCCAAAGGTCCGGTAATACTTAAAATTGAATCTCCCTTATTAAAAGTCCCGAGCTCCATGGTGCTTTTGCCCACTTCCTGGTATACCAAGGTGATTGTTCCTCTCTCCGGGTCAAAATCCGCCAGGGTAAGGGGGATGCGCTCGCCTTTTTCCGAGATCCGGATTATGACAAACTGACCGGCTTTCGCTTTTTGTGCAATATCTTTAGCTTCAACGACAATAAGCTTTGTTACATCTGAAAATATTTCTTTTTCAATAATCGAATGCATTATATACTCCTATAATTCGAGTTTGTCAACATATATCAATTTGTGCAAGGACCAACCTCTGCTCTTTAAGCAGAGGAACCAAAGATTAATAATATAGTAAGCTTTGGCGTGCATGTCAAGCTTGCTCTCTCTGAATCGGCAATTCTGCGGTTTTTCCCTTATCTGCTCGATTGTGACGCGACTTCGCTCTGAAAATTCATTATGCAGGCTACGCCCGCAACCTGAATAATTAATTTATGACGAGGTTGCTGTTATGAAAAATTTTGACTTCTTGTGAACCTGCGTTTCGCTATTATTCCGAATATTCCTGTCAAAAAACAAGAATATTCGGAATAATAGCATAAAACCCGGGAAATTTCTGTTATCCTTCTCCTTGTATACCTTAATTAGATGATATCTCTTAGTGAATTATGATTACAATCTATGACTATATGCACCTGGGAAAAAGGTCCCCGGTGAAACAATACCGGGAACCTTTTGGTTTAATAAAAAAATGTTTTGAACTACACTAATCCCTGAGCTAACATAGCGTCTGCAACTTTAACAAAACCCCCGATATTTGCTCCGTTCACATAATTAACAAAGCCGTCTGATTCTTTTCCGTATTTTACACATGTATCATGAATGTTGATCATGATGTCCTGAAGTCTCTTCTCTACTTCTTCTCTGGTCCAGCTTAATCTTAAGCTGTTCTGTGACATTTCGAGTCCGCTGGTTGCAACACCACCGGCGTTAGCCGCTTTTCCGGGGCCATAAAGGATTTTTCCCTTTAAAAATACTTCAACCGCTTCGGGTGTACTCGGCATATTTGCGCCTTCGGAAACACACATACATCCGTTCTTTACAAGTGTTTCTGCGTCTTGTTTGTCAATTTCGTTTTGTGTTGCCGATGGGAAAGCCATATCACACTTAATGCCCCAGGGACGTTTTCCTTCGTAGTAATCGCAGTTAAACTTATCTGCGTATTCCTTAATTCTTCCACGGCGGACATTTTTGAGTTCCATGACAAATTCGAGTTTTTTCGCGTCGATTCCCGCAGGATCATGAATAAAACCATTTGAATCGGAAAGAGTAACTGCTTTGGCACCTAATTGCGTCAGTTTTTCAATTGTGTATTGAGCCACATTTCCGGAACCGGAGACTGCGCAAATTTTGCCTGCCGGGCTTATATTCCTGGTTTTTAACATTTCAATAGCCAGGAAGGTTGCGCCATAGCCTGTTGCTTCCGGTCGAATAAGACTTCCACCCCATGCAAGGCCTTTTCCTGTAAGGACACCGGTGAATTCATTCCGTAATCTTTTATACTGTCCGTACATGTAGCCGATTTCTCTTCCGCCAACACCGATATCTCCCGCCGGAACATCCGTATCTGCACCAATATGACGGCAAAGTTCTGTCATAAAACTTTGACAAAATCTCATCACCTCATTATCTGATTTGCCTTTAGGATCAAAATCCGATCCACCTTTTCCTCCGCCCATGGGGAGGCCGGTGAGACTATTCTTGAAAACCTGTTCAAATGCGAGGAATTTTAATATACCTAAGTATACAGTAGGATGAAATCTTAATCCGCCTTTATAAGGACCGATGGCGCTGTTCATCTGTATTCTGAATCCTCTGTTTATCTGTATTTCGCCTTTATCATTTGTCCAGGGTACTCTGAACATAATGACCCGTTCCGGCTCTACAATTCTTTCAAGAATTTTTGCCTTTGTATACTGCGGATTTTTGACGAGAAATGGTTCCAGACTCTCAACCACTTCCCGGACTGCCTGGTGAAACTCAACTTCCCCCGGATTCTTCTGAATCACTTTTTCCATAAATTCTTTGACCATAATAGTATCCTCCTACAGATATTTAAAAAATTTGATTATACATAATTAACTCTTCAAAATTAATGAGATTATGAAGAGCGTAATTAGCAACTTCTATATTTTTTTCCACGAGGGGAGCGAAGGGATTGAGCCCTCCCACAACAATCATTCCGACCATTCCCTCATTTACCGAGATGCCGCATAATGGAGATCCCGGTTTTCCTAACACAAGTATCCCGTTAAGACCTGATCTTTCCAATACTTTTTTTATCTTTAAGACCTCAAAATAGGCTACCGCAGGTATTTCCCTGAAACTCGCGGCTATACATCCGTTTCCCGTTAAAAGATATTCATTGACACTTGTCATTCTCCCCTTTAAGAATATTTCAATCGGATCTAATGATGTTCCGTCATACCTGATGAGTTGTGTAAATCGATAGGGTTTTCCGTCTTGCATCTCCAGTAAACCCCCGAAAATAGAGTTAACATAGATGTTAAGGCGTAATAAAATCCCATTCAAAGTGATGCTGCAGATGGTCCCGATGGCTATTTTATTTTTTGTATCGATATGAGAAAATTCAGGGGATTGATTTAAATCTTCTATGAGCAATACATAGTTGCCCATACTTAAGTTGTTTTCAAATACTCTTCTTATATCAGCATGATGTTTCAGAAAGGCTTTTTTATCCAGGACGGAAATATTAAGAATAACGGTTCCTTTTTTCTTTTTTAATGAAAAATCCATTTCATACGCAAGATTATTAATTTTTGCAGACATATTTCCGACTTTTTCAAGAACAAAGGAATTGGATATTTCATCTATTCCCTTCTTTGTAATTATTCTTTTTGCCCTGGCATCCGCTTTTTCGGTAAATCCATTTTCATCACATATTTTTAAATAATGCCGGATGGTACGTTCTGGCAAGAAACTGCCATATGCGGCGAGGTGCTCGGCAATTTTTTTAGAACTAATTGCTTCGTTGCTATTTTGTAAAATCTTAAGTATAAAAATAATTTTTTTTCGTACGTCCGTATCCATTTGATCCATTTATATTAAAAATTATAGTGCTATGAAAAATAAGTTTAAAGGAAATAGACACTATTTCCTTACACCTTGTTTTGTCTTTTAAAAAATCCGGTTTCACTGCATTTTGCCACTATATTAGTGTAAAAAATGCAAAAAATGCCATTTTTACCATAAAAATGGTCATTTTAAAGGCAAAATTACCACTCTTGTTCTTTGGTGACAACAAATCGTGGCAATAGCTATGCAGTCTTTCAACTGTATGTATACTATCGTCTTCAGTCGTAAAGCAGACATGTTTCTTCACATTTTTCTTAGTGAAATACTGCTCATTTCTTTTCTAAAAAAATCGACTTTTTTGTAATGACAAGCCTTGTAATCTCAATATAAAGTAGAAAATTGTAATTGTCAATATATTGTTTTTACTATTTTTTTGTGGCAAATTGTGCTTATTTGCCGGTATTAAAAGGTAAAGTTGCGGCCAATAATAATTTTCCGGTATTATTGACTACTGTACTACCGGTTGTAAAAGGTGGCATTGGATTTATCTGTTGGGGAATGTGGATTGGTTGGGGAACGATAAATGAAATCTGTTTATCCTTTTATGAAGATGAGTTCAAATTTTCTGTTAGTTTCAAAAAAAATCAGAATTCTTTTAATCCATGAATTTTATATATATGAATATTGTGAAAGAGAAGCACGTTTACAGGACATAATCTATCGTTGAATAGCAGAAAAGAAAAGTTTTTTCCTTAATTAATATCCAAATTCTTTTCTTTCCTTATCCAGAATTGCTTTATTCAGGATGTTTTCTTTTATGAATCCTTCGGACACGGCGATACGCCCAAATCGCTGTTTGATTAAAGGAGTCATTTTACTCTGAATTTCCAGAATTGTTTTAGCTTGGTCTACGGAAAGAAAACCTTCCTTTACTAAATAAGAGGCTATTTTTATTTTCTTCATATTTCTTTTCCCTTTCTCTGTGTTATTCTCTAAGCATGAAAAAATAACTGCTCACAATATTTTATCAGTAATCTAAGTAAATTTATTTACTGTACTATATTTTTATATCAAAGTTATTACGTTTTGTCAAATTAGTTCACTGTGAAATGCAGGTTTCCGTTACATCTATAAATTTTACTTGCCTGAAAGCTTTCCGTAAAACAACATTTGAGTATAGCATATAGATTGCATAATGAACCCTCGTTGGTTTATAATGGTTTTACATTTTAATTATGTTCTATATATTTTTAATGGAATCTATAAGAAAATGAGAGGAGTAGGGGATGACAGTAAAAGAAGCAATACAAAAGAGAAGGGCGTACAGGATACTTGGACCTGTTGAAATAAAGGATGAGATACTGGAAGAATTGGGAGAAGCAGCACGGCTTGCTCCTTCATGCTATAATAATCAGCCCTGGCGGTTTATTTTTGTACGTGAACGGCAGCGATTACATGAACTATATGCTGCTCTTTCTCCAGGGAATGCCTGGGCAAAAAAATCTTCCTTAATTATTGCGGTCTTTGGTATGAAAAAAAATGATTGTGTCATCGGCGACCGGGAATATTATCTTTTTGACATCGGATTGGCAACAGCACAGCTCATATTAAAGGCTACGGAATTTGATATGGTGGCCCACCCCATCGCCGGTTTCTCTCCGGAGAAAGTCAAAGAGATTTTAGGGATTCCTGCGGATGCCATGGTAATCACTCTTCTTATCATCGGGAAGCGGGCAAAAGAAAGTACAACAGATATTTCTCAAAAACAGATTGATGCGGAAGAACAACGGCCGCCGCGGCATCCGGCGTCCCGGGTTTATAGTGTCGATGCGTATAGTAAAGAACTTGATGAATAAATTCTCTACTCTACAAGATATTGGCCTACTTTTTGAAGATCCGGATCCTTTTCGTACATACGTTTTGAATTCGGATGCATTTTTTTATCCAGGGCAACTGTTTTTAGATAAAGTTCATTAACACTATCTGCAAATATAGAAAGATTTGATCCGAAATTGCTAATGGCCATGTCTTTTAATACCTTATCTCTTGCGGATTCCGGACCTTGTCTTGAAAGGGTGGAAGCTGAACCTGATGCTAATAGTGACTTAAGTCTGGGCATTATCTCTTTTTTTGCATGGTGAATAAAAGTAGCAGCGGCAACAATAAATTCATAGAGTTCATGGAATTTGAAGCCTTCGAGCTTGCCATATACTGCTTTATCGGCAAAACCATCCACAATATCCCATACAGACTGGGGTATCTCCATAATGAGGAGGGCTTTGCGCAAAAAACGGTTTGTAATATTGTTTTTGAAGTGATCATTAATTTTATCGATAAGCTTATTTATGTCTCCGTCTTTAATAGGCATTGTACTCATTAGAAACCTCTTTATATTATACTCAACTGTTTGGAGTTTGTCATTTTCTGTCACTCTATCAGTGTCCTTAGCTACGCCTTTCTATGAAAGGAATAATAATAAGGAAATAACAAACTTATTACAATTGGAAATACCATCCTGATTATTAAATCAGGCATTTATAAAATTGTCAGTATAGATTTCTGAGATCACCGGAAATATGGAAAATTTTGCGTTGATCTCCCGGAGTTTAAACTTACTCATTTTTTGTTTTCCGTAATAGAAATAAATAAAACTCCACATTTATTAATGTCGGTTCATGCTGATATCAAAGATTAGTGCATGAACTTCTTTTATATCAACTTTAATCCATCATGATTCATTAGTCAAGATAATTGAACAAATAGAAAAAAATAGTAATTGAGGATGTCTCGCAACCTCCTTTGGGTGAAACAAGGTTATCTGATAACCTCATTACGCAATACATAGTGGGTGTTCTGTGCCTGTATTTTCACTCTCAAAGACATTACATTCCTCATTACATGATTTTCGGTATATTGTCTATCAACCACTGATGTATCCTGTGTATTTTTTCCCTTGCCAGGTATTTCTTTTTTCCATCTCCTTCCGGACTTCTTCATAAAAACGGGACTTGTTCCAAAAGGAGAGGGGACTCGCCAGGTCATCCCGGGGCGTATCGCAGGTAAGTCTCATGATAACAGTTTCCTGCGGGAGATACTCTAATGCCGAAATAACATAATCCCGATGGCGTTCTGCGCTCGGGAGAACAATTTCACCATTAAGATATGTTTTAAAAAGTGGGGAACTTTTACGAATGTGAAGATTATGTATTTTTATACCATCGGGATTCAGATCCGCGACAAATTCCACACTTTTCATTATTTCTTCTTCTCCCTCCCCCGGGAGCCCGAAAATAAGATGAGTTGTTATTGAAATTCCGTATTTTTTTAATAATGCATATGCATTAAGGTAGTCCTTTACTGTATGTTTTCTGTTTATTCGAATCAAAGTATCATCCGAAGCAGATTGCAGTCCCAGTTCAACCCATACTTTTAATCCTCTGTCCTTGTATGATGTGAGGAGTTTCGCCTTTTCCTCATCAATACAATCCGGCCTTGTGGAAACGATGAGCTCTTTAAAGGGTGCGCAATCCAAGGCGAAATCATAGATCGATTTAAGTTTTTCAGGCGGGGCATTCGTATTGGAATAAGCCTGAAAGAAGAGAATGTATACATGTGCATTATAACGTTTCTTTAGAAATAAAATCGTGCCATCAATCTGGGAACGGATATCTGTTTCACTTCCCAGATATGGTGCCCTGGATCCGTGATCACTACAATAAAGACAGCCGGAGTTATTAATACTCCTCTCTCTGTGAGGACATGTGAATCCCGCATCAACGGAAATCCTGTAAACTCGTTGCTTGTACAAAGATTTCAGGTAATAAGAGTATGAATTGAAAGTATGGCGTGGAAATGTCGTAAACCACTCTGTATTTATTGACATATACTCCCTCTTATCGGCATTATATCCTGCAATTTTCCTCTAAAATACACTCTTTCAGGTGGTGTATCCCTTCCTTCCTGAATATACTCAGTTGTTTCAATTTTGTCATATCAAATCATGACATAAGTGTTCTAAATTCCACTTTTTTAGTGAAAGGAATAATGACAGGAAACGACATAATCAAAAAAAACAGGTATATATTGACATGTTCATCAATTTTACATTATAGTCTCCACCATATGCGTTTACACATTGTTTTAGCAAGTCTCCTTATTTTGCTCTGTGGCTGTCTGTTTATTAATACACGGAAAGTTATCCTGGTAACTCATAAACCTGAGATACTTGCATATGCCGAAGCTTTTAATGCGACTCAGAATAAATACCATGTTGAAGTTGTGTATGCCGCCGAACCGGATTCGGTTCTTTTAGGAAAAGGAGAGCCTGCGGATGTTATAATAGGTGAGTGGCTTGCGAGCCCTTCATATATGCAAAAATGCGAATCAGTCAATAGCCTGTTAAATCAGAAAAAAGTAGATGCCAATTTATTTTACGCTGAACTTCTTCGAATGGGGAAACTGGATAAAGAACAGCGGGTGCTTCCCTTAAGTTTTACCCTTCCCTGTATCATTTTTGACAAAAAAAAGCGGTCCACCTTATTTTCAGATATCTTTGTCCCGATTGATGCGATGAAGACATCGAGCCTTCTTTACAATTCCGCCAAAGGAACCAGGCTGTTAAAAATGGGTTTTTCACCATTATGGAATGATGATTTTATCTATCTTACATCAATTCTTTTTGGATCTGATTTCAGGAAGGGGGTTGATAAAAATGTCACCTGGAACGTCGATCCCCTGTTAAAAGCGACGGCATTTCTAAAAAACTGGATTAATGAAATACCCGGTGGTTATTCTGCGGAAAGGATGTTCAGCAAGAAATACCTCACAACACCGCCATATCAGCTTATAAAGGAAGAAAAAATTCTCTATTATTTTCTGGAATCGGAAGATTTATATAAAATTCCCCAGGAAAAATTCGAGTATTTGGATTTCGGGTGGCTTTCTTATGAAAATAAAATCGCCGTAACGGATAATATCCTCTTTATCGGAATTCATAAGCGGGGGAGGAATAAAGATGGGGGCAAGGCCTTTATCTCCTGGATATTTAACCCGGTTACCCAGGAAAAATTACTCGAAATTAATCATTTTAAAAAGCTTGACGGAGTCTTCGGGCTTGCCGGCGGATTTTCCTCTCTCAAGGAAGTGAATATTACCTTACTCCCTCAGCATTACCCGCTTTTTGTGAATCATATTCCATTGTCCGAATCACTCATATTTCCGGGTGAATTTCCGGACAATTGGCAGCGAGTAAAGACGGAACAGGTAAAATCCTGGTTAAATGAGGCAATTACAAGAGAAAATTTTGATAAAAAGCTTGAAGAACAGTTGAACTTTTTTCAGGAATAGGGTAAAAATAAAGAACAGGTAAGATGGATATAAATTTATCTTAAGAGTTTGATTACTTTTTATAATAAATAATATTTGGAGGATGAAATGGCAACCGTTGAATTAAAGAATGTTTGTAAATTTTTCGGACATGATGTAAAGGCAGTAGATAACGCCAATGTTACTATAAACGACAAAGAATTTGTTGTTCTTGTTGGTCCTTCCGGTTGCGGCAAGACAACTACTTTGAGAATGGTCGCAGGCTTAGAGGATATCAGTTCCGGAGAGATTTATATTGATGGAGATCTGGTAAATGATATTTCTCCCAAAGATCGGGATATCGCGATGGTATTTCAAAACTACGCTCTTTACCCCCATATGACAGTGTTTGATAATATGGCTTTCGGACTAAAAATCAGAAAATATCCGAAACAGGAAATTCAGACACGCGTAAATGAAGCAGCACAAATTCTACATATAGAAGAGTTGTTAGATAGAAAACCGAAGGCACTTTCCGGTGGACAACGGCAGCGTGTTGCAGTCGGACGGGCGATTGTTCGTAAACCGAAGGCGTTCTTATTTGACGAACCTCTCTCCAACCTTGACGCAAAACTCAGAGTTCAGATGAGAGCCGAGATATCCGCATTACACACACGGTTGCAGGCAACAATGCTTTATGTTACCCACGACCAGGTGGAAGCAATGACCATGGGTGATAAGATCGTTGTTTTAAAAGACGGACTTATTCAACAGATCGGTACTCCTCTGGAGCTTTATAATAAACCGAAAAATAGATTTGTTGCCGCATTTATCGGATCGCCGCCAATGAATATTATGTCAGCGAAGATAATCGAGAAACAGGGTAAAATAGTGGTAGATGAAGGCGATTTCCAGATTACCATGGAAGGTAAGACTGCGGACAAATTAAAATCATATGTTGATAAAGAGGTTCTTTTTGGCGTGCGGCCGGAAGACCTTGCGTATACACCATCACCACAAAAAGATAATAATATTAAAACACATGTCGAAGTTATTGAGCCCCTTGGCGCGGAAATCCATCTTTATGTCAGTACACAGAGTCATCAACTCATCGTAAGAGTTGCGCCGCGGTATGAATTCCATGTCGGCGATGAGGCAAATTTTATTCCGGATATAGAAAAACTTAAATTTTTTGATCTCGATACCGAAGAGGTTATTCAATAATTTTTTAACTGTCATGTATTTATCAAGGCTGTATTTCCGTAAGAGAAATACAGCCTTTTTTTACATCCTTTCATTGATTAAGGTGGAAATCTATGATTATAAAAACAAAATTCTCACCTCCTTTCTTTTTTATTTGGGGTGTCCTTCTTTTAGGAAGTCTCCTTTTATCTGTTCAGGGGTGTTCGAAAAACTCATCATCTTCCCGGCTCATAAATGAACCCGGGTTGCCTGCTGCTACATCAGTCCTGGTTCCTGTTGAAGGTTTTTTAGTATATGAAAATCCGGAGTTTAACATCCGCATCCAATATCCCGGGGATTGGGAAAAAATGGAGGGTGAATTGGGGGTCGCTTTTATTATTCCGAAAAAAGAAACCGATGATCCTGTCTTTCAAGGCTTTAACCTCCTGTTCGAAAAGATGTATGGGGTAAATATGAATCTGGATGAGTATATACGTATAACAAAAGAAGGCATGAAAAAGTATATGCCCGGATTTGTGCTGATTGAATCCGGTGAGACTACCCTCGGGGGACATCCGGCATTTCAAATGACTTTTAATGGAGTGCATGAATCAAAAACTATGAAATTTTTAAGTATGTTCACCATTCGGGACGACAAAGTGTATTCCTTCTCCTTTAATACATTACCCGAAGATTTTGATGGTTTTCAGGAACTAGTAGAGAAAATGATAACTTCCTTCCAGTTTCTTTCTTAATCCCGATGAATAAAGCTTACTTTTTTGCCATAGTCTTCGGAATTCTTTCTTTTTCTTTTAAGAATATCGGGTACGTATTTCAAAAAAAGGGAGTTAATGAAATAATCGCTCTCTCCGCATCCTTGAAGAAAAAAGCGAAGATAGCAGATTATGTAAAGAATAAAATTTGGTGTATTGGGATTCTCCTCCCGTTTCTGGGAGGTGTGTTTCTCGCCTTTGGGTATGCGTGTGGTCCTGTGAGTCTGATTATGCCCTTTACAGGTGTCGGTTTAATCGTTCTTGTCTTTTTTGTAAAATTTTATCTCAAGGAAAAAATTACTATTATCGAAGGGATCTCTATCGTTATAAATATTATTGGAATCATCCTCATAAACTTAAAAGGCTCTGCCATCCGGGAGTCATATACAACCATGTTATCGTTGTTAGATCGTTTTTTTACATTGCAAGGAATAATTTTTCTGCTATTTCCGGCATGTATTTTAATCATCCTCTGTGTATGGTCTATAAAACACAATAACCGCCACAGCGGTTCCTTTTTCGCTCTATTGGCAGGTATTATCGGGGGGAGTGGTCTGCTTTTTCAAAAGCCTTTTGCATTAGGTCTTAAATTGTTGAGTAGAGAGCATTCAATTGTAATATGCTTTATTATAGTGTCTTGTGGCGGCGTATTTATAAGTTTGTCGATATTTGCAGTTTTTCTTTTAAATTATGCATATAAATACGGCCGGGGAATTCTTGTTGCACCCCTGTATTCCTTATTTCAAATGTTATTTCCAATTTTAGGCGGGGTTATCATGTTTAATGAATGGCGTTATCTTGATCAGGAAGGGATTATTTATCAGGTGGCCGGAATATGCCTTATCATTATCGGTACAGGTCTCCTCCTATATTATAATGAAAAGAAAATAATATAATAGCTAAAAAATATTTTAGATTTAATCTGAACATTTTTCTTGACTCCTCCGGGAATCTGTTGTAGAATAATGTGTATCTTGAAATATAATTTTAACTGAAATGGTTTTCTCTTGATGAAAATCTTGTAATCTCTTTGGGTTTCTTTTTTTAATTCTTTCCTTTCTTGAAAGTAAAGAATTATGCTATTAATTTGTTAAGGTTTGCTTTTTAAAGATCAATGATTTTTGTGTAAAGTTAATAAAAGTAACGATAAAAAAGATATTGGTTTATGAGTTTGTAAGGAGAAAAAAAATGAAGAACCTGAATATACACATTTCCAATGCACTGGATAAAACCAAAGATAAAAATTTTCTAATTCTTAAAAAGGAATTAAAAGAATCCCTCACTCAATTAAAACAAAGAGAACGTGAAATTTTAAAAATGAGGTATGGACTCGATGGCTATAAACGATTTACCCTCAGGGAAGTGGGAAATGAATTTAATATTACAGCAGAAAGAGTCCGTCAGATCCAGGAGCACGCATTAAAGAAAATAATTCAAAAAATGAGTGTCCGGGAACATAAAGATACTCCTTTTTCATACGGGCAGAAATAGATAAAGATAATTTTTCTCAACTTTGGTATCTTTCAAAGGCTATTATCAATGATTTCCCGGAAATTTTGCTTTGTAGAGTTAAAAAGGTGTTTGCCATTTCCATCCGCCATAATCAAGTATACATACTCCTTAAACGAATGGAAATGACAGACTTTATAAAATTGGGTTATATAGTCTATGATAGAATTTCTCTTTCAAAAATCATTCTTTTTATTTCGTTTTTAAAGATGACTGTGTCTTTTTCTTCCGAGTCTATTTCTTTTTCAACTTTTTGTACATCTTTTGCTTCTTTATTAAGTTTTTTCCGAGCTTTCGCAAGAAGAACTTCCTTTGGTATGACAACCTTCTTTTTCCCTTCATCTCCGGGATTCTCATTCTCCGTAACCATATCTGCGATTGATAGACCTGCGATTTCTTCTATTTCTTTTTCGCTTAAGGTACCTTGTTTGGCCTTTATAAGAACTTTTCTTGCCGCAAGCATCTCGTCATATTCTTTCTTGTAATTTTGTTTGAGATCGGCGATCTCTTTTTCCGAATATTTAAGTTCTGTCGTAATTCTTGTTTCAAGCTTGTTTATTAAATCCAAAACAATTTTTTTATTTTTTGTAATTATAGGGACATACCGTTCGATATTTTTTACATATCTCTTTCTTTTTCTTCTGCTTACTGCTGTTTTTAATTGTTCTGCCCACACAACTACTTTTCTTATTTCCCCGGTTAATTGTTTTCTTAACGTATTCTTCATTACGATATCATATTTGATTTTTCGCTCAATTATGTTATGTTTTTTAATATTTTCATCCATTTATAGTATTCCTCCTCATATATACTTAAGAAGTCAAATATATTCGGATTGGATGCCTTTGTCAACCCTTGTGGGTTCCAATTTATCACACTTTTCAAAGAACTATTGCTTTGACCGATAAATTTTAAATTTATTATTGGCTTGCGAAATTCTCATAATCACTAAGAATAGGGTCAAAACACTATTATCTCTTATGCCTTTATAGTAAGGAAGAGCGTTGCATGTTTTTTCTCATTATGCTAATTTATCTCTATACTTTAAGGGAGTAACATCAGTATTATATGGGCATTATTTGCTATGATTCGAGAGAGAGAAAAGATACTATAAAAATCGGAACACATATTGGTGAGCGATTAAAAAAGGGAGCGATTGTCTGTTTGGAGGGATCTCTTGGCGCCGGAAAAACGACACTGGTAAAAGGTATCGCACGTGCATTAGGGATAACAGAGGAAGTAACAAGCCCGAGCTTTACTATTGTTTCATCATATAGTGGAAGGTGCGATTTATACCATATTGACCTCTATAGGATAGAGTATGTTGATGAATTATATGATATCGGTATTGATGATCTTTTGTATGGTAATGGTATCACTATTATTGAATGGGGTGAGAAAATTGAATCTTATCTCCCGAAAGATATTATAAAGATAAATCTGCTTATAAATGAAGATAATAGTAGAAAAATAAGTATTTCAGGACTTGGAGAAGATCTTGACAATAAAAAGCATAATGAGAGTATATAAATGAATATTTTAGCGATTGATACGTCTACGGAAATTCTTGGAATAAGTATTAAAACCAGGGAAGAGCAAATTCTAAATATTTCTCTTAAAATGGGATTTCAGCATGCTCTGTTTCTTGTTTCCTGGATAGAGCAACTTTGTGAACAAGCAGAATTGAAACCATCAGACCTGGATCTTGTTGTCTGTTCAATAGGTCCCGGATCTTTTACCGGCTTAAGAATCGGTCTCTCCACGGCAAAAGGAATCGCTTGTGGTGCAGATTGTCCTGTGATCGGTATTTCTTCATTAGATACAATTGTTTATGGTCATAGATATTACCCCGGAGTAATTGTTCCTGTTATAGACGCGCGAAAAAACCGTTTTTATTCAGGCATTTATCAGGAAGGGAAGAGAATATCCGAATATTTTGATATTTCTTTAGATGATCTCCTGGAAAAATGTATGGAATATAAGAAGGTGCTTGTGGCGGGGCCTGGTGCTAAAATCCTCATGGATTCTGTGAAGAATGATCAGAAAAAGACAATTTTTGATCTTGATCCCGGTTATACTGTAACTAATCCGTTTTTTCTTCTTAAAGCAGGGAGCGACGTGTATGCTCTGAACAAAAAAGGCGATCCTGACACGGCGGGTCCTCTCTATTTACGCAAAAGTGAAGCGGAAATTCACTTGAAAAAGATATAATTATAGTATTATTTTTATAGTATATTGATTGATGGATATATTGGTGTTATAATAAAGTGTAAGTAAGAAGTGTAAAGGAAATATACTCAATATATATAAGTTTGTTATTTCCCTTCAAGGAAAAGATGTCCTGAATTGTTGTATTACCGGGAGAAAATAAACGATCAACAAGCGGAAATACTGATAATGAAATGAAGTGTCAGTATAATAATACTAAAGAAGAAGGATATTATGGAAGAGTTAGAAGTAATCATAGACCTTGATGAGATATTAAGCGAAAAACATGATATTGATGTCTCGATTTTGAATGAACAAGGCACCAGACACTGGATGACTATATTTTCTCAGAGTCCCGTACCACTTCTTATAGCAGACCCTGATCTTCATATTATCTGGGCAAATGCAAAATTTGCCATGTTTTTTGGTGTAGAGAAGAATTTTGCCGGTGTGAAGCTTGATAAACTCTTCTTTGATTCGAGGAAATACTCACAACAGCTCACCGAGCTGCGATATTGCATAAAGTCCTCCAAAAACAGCTATTTCTGGCAAGGTAAAGTTGAAAAAAAAGATGAGTATCAACGTTCCGTCGTTACCAATCTTTTAGTTCTGCCGATTTTCAAAACTATCGGTGAGATTTCTCCTCCTATCGCTTATGCCTGTATTTTTGATAACATTAGTGAAGAATATAAAGAAATACTTAAAATAACGTTTATGAGTCTTCTTGAAGCTTCAAGACTAAAAGACAATGATACCGGAAACCATATCAGCCGGGTAAATAATTATTCAAAAATTCTTGCTGTTAATCTCTATGGTGATCAGCGCTATGAGCAGGTGAACCGTGATTTTATAAAAGATATAAGTTTTCTTGCGGGTATGCATGATGTGGGTAAAATCGGTACACCCGATGATATTTTAAATAAACCAGGGCCCCTTAACAATTGGGAATGGGAGATTATGAAGGAGCATACGAAGAATGGTGCATACATCTTGAGTACATATCCTAATCCCATGGCCAGAGAGATTGCTCTTTATCATCATGAATGCTGGAATGGTTCTGGATATCCTTATGGTTGGATGAACGAGATGATCCCCCTTTCTGCACGAATCGTTGCTATTGCCGATTTTTATGATTCACACCGGATGCAGCGAAGCTATAAGGAAGCAATATCACATGATGATGCAATCCGGAAGATTGTCGAAGAAAAAGGAAAACGCTTTGATCCTTTCCTTGTCGATCGTTTACTTATGATTGAGAAAGAATTCGCAACAATTTATGAAGAATTAAATGATGAGGAACCGGATTCATACTCATAGTGAGAATATTATGTGTTAATTCCTTCATATAATAA
>JAFGRV010000259.1 GCA_016934975.1 Spirochaetales bacterium
CCCCGGTGGGATATTTCATCTTTTTCATGATCCTCCATCTCGGCGACGGTCATGCCTTTTTCCGGAACAAAGAAAACAGGATCATATCCGAATCCTTTTACCCCCCGTTGATGTTGAGTTATCTCCCCTCGTACTGTTTCCTGGGCAATAAAAAACCGGTATTCCTCAATAACGAGTACCATGCAGCAGACAAAAAAAGCCTGTCTGTGTTGTATGGTTATCATCTGTGAGAGCAGCAATTCATTTTTTTCTGACGAAGAAATTTGTGTGCCTCCGGGAGATGCACCATACCTGGCTGAATACACCCCGGGCTTTCCCCCTAATGCATCCACGCAGAGACCGGAGTCATCCGCGATGACCGGCCGTTTTACTCGTGAATAGAGAGCCATCGCTTTTCCCAGGGCATTCTCCTGAAAAGTCACTCCCGTTTCTTCATAGTCAAAATCAATATCCATATCTTTGGGCAGTATCATCGTATGCCCGCTAAAAATACGATTGAACTCCACGGCTTTATGTACATTATTTGATGCAAGTACTATTGTCATATATTCCCCTTCAGCTCTAAGCATATATCTTTTTTTTATCATTATAAACCCCTGTAAGCTTTTTTTTCAATCTTCTAAAGCAGGAATCGATGGTACCTTTGGGTAAGCACATAACATTTGCCAGGTCGTCGTGAGTCGGGGAAAGCCTGACCTTTGACATGATTTTAATGGCTTGTTTCATAGTGTACTTTGCCCGTTCACAATCCTCCTTAATACGCCGTTTTTTCTTTTCATCAACCTCATTTTTCAGTTGTTTTTCAAGAAGTTTTAGCCGCCAGAAGGCCAGATTTCTTCGTTCCCGGAATCTTTTAAGCCTGTTGAATTTATGTTCAAGGGAATCTTTCAGACTTTCGGTAATACTCCTGAGCCACTCAACCTCATATCCGGTTATCCGTGAAAGTTGGATAATATCCTCTATATCCATATCTTTCACTTTTCTTAACATAAAAAGCAGAAGTTGTTTTTTCCCGCCTTCATTATGTATCATTCCTCTTTCATTAATCATAAAGACATCTGCAAGTGCATTATTATTTACAATTTTAATCAAGATATTCCGTACCGGATCTCCGTCATAGACCGGTGTCCATAAACTATCGGACTCGGAAGTTTCCCACATATAATAACGCCGTATTTTATTCTTTACATAGGTTTTTAATTTCCAGTAAAGTACGGAATTAAAATAGGTTTCAAAGGTATTGCCGGAATTATTAAATGACTGTGTTATTTTTTTTAATTGGGGTAAAAAAAAGATATAAAACTTACTGTAATCCTCTTCCGTAAGTCCGTATTTATTTTTGGGATACGTGTAAATTTTTAAGCACAAAGCCTTAAGCAATTCATTGTAGCCCTTTCCTGTCTGCTGGTATTCCAATACCTTTTCCGTTAGTGATTTTTGAGTTTTGAACAAATTCATATTTTCCTCCATATAAAGTTCTTTCATTTTTATACAGATAGATTGCAAAGGGTGTGCCACTTTTTGAGGGGAGAGAATGATGAAATTTACATTTATTTACAATGTGCAGGGAGTGTTGTGAGGCTTGTATTATTTTTAAATCTTACACATTAAAAGTATTATGGTCAAAACTTAGTTTTTTACGATTGATTTCAGGAATTTTCGTGCTTGTGTGGAAAAAGAATCAAAAGGTCTCATATTTATCACTTTTTTATAGAAATATATCGCTTTGGGAAAATCTTTCATCGCTTCATAGTTCTTACCAAGGTATAACAAAGCCTCCTTAACGCAATTGTGATAAGGGGCTTTACTGATAAAATCGGAATAATATTTATTTGACTGTTTAAAATCCTTTAATCGTGCATAACATTGGCCTAAGTGGAACATCGATTCTTCGATATATTTGAGCCAGCGTTCTTTTTTGATATTCGTAAGATCAAGAAGGGATTTATAAATTTCTATGGCTCTTTCTATTTGATTTGCCGCGATAGCGCTTAATCCCTCATAAAAATGTGCTTCCACATCAACGAAATCTTCTTTTTTTTCCTGCACCTGATGCTGATGGGAAGATGGTTTTTTATCTCCGGAAGACTCATTCGGAATCCTTACAAAATTCGAAATACTTTTTTCTATTGCTTCCGAATTGACAGGCAAGGGTATGGCTTGTTGAATACCGTAGATCATAGTTTGTTTTAGATTAAGAACATCCTTCGGATCATATAATACAATAATAGGAATATACTGATATTTATCCCGTATTTTTCTGATGGCATCGACACCATTGAGGTGATTAATTGATATATTTACTAATATAATACTGTATACATCGCTTTTAAGTTTCGCGATCGCCTCAAATCCACCGATTACTTCCGTAATTCCGAAAATATCACCCAGTTCTTTCTTCCACGGACTTGTAAATGAGGTTGATGTGTCCATGACTAGAATATTAATTTTCATGATTTTGCTCGATTCCTTGCATATACGGTATAACACTATGAAAATAACACATTAAACCGTAATAGTCAATTCCTCCGGATTATTTATCGAGGATTATCCCTTCAGGTTTGAAAAAACCTGAATCATCTTTTGTATGTATCAGCTGGAATTTGATAAGAAATAATTCTATTTTTCCGAATATACAATCTCAAAATCAAGGGGCTGATTGAGAAGGCACACCCGGAGAAGGGGAATTTTAAATACAACACTATTCCCCTTTATGGAACCTCCTTTTTGAGACACAATTCTTCCATTTACCGTGACTGTGACTTCGATCTCGGATGCCAGGACTGCCCCGGGTCCGGCTTCTCCCATGGCAAACTCTATGATATCCAGATATTCGGAAGCCGGGATATCTTCATCAACCTGAGGTGCGAGATTTTCAAAAACCGGATTAGTTAAAAAAGGAAAAAGTCCGGTGAATTGGGTGTAATTTGCTTTTTCCAGGTGGAAATGCATCTTCTTTTTTCCCTGGGTTGATGTAAAACTGATAATATCCAGTATATCTTCCCCCACCGGTGTCAGGAGTTTCTCGATATCGGAGAATTGAAATGATACTTTCAGGGTTTGCTGGTTGGGTGAACTGATTTTTTTTACAGATGCCCCGGGGCGTGCGTTTATCTGTTTTTTAATTTCTTCGATCTCAAATATATCAATATCTTCCACCTTATCCTTATCAGAAAAGGCCTCTGCAAGATCAAGAATATAATAGACAAAAACCGGTTGAAGTTCCACGGTTAAATCAGATGTGCCCGAACCATTTAAAGTAATCGCGACATCCTGCCGGACCTGACAGGAAGTAAAGAGTAACAGGGCGAGGAGAGTCATTATCAAACTTTTTATTTTCTTCATAGTTACCACAATATAAGATTCCTTTCATACGAGTCAATAGAGTGGAATTCCAAAAACGACTGTTTTTGGTGACATCACTTTAACAAACAGCCTGATCGTGAAGGGGTTACAGAATTGCAAGGTCTGCATCGATTAAAACAGCTGGTGTTTTGACCACTATATTTTAAATCAATTTTTAGATATTATCAGTTATTTATTATTGAATAAAATCGTCAAAACACGCAAGCTTTGACCATATTTTAATGAATATGAGAATTCTGCAAACCAATTGTAGATAAAAAAATTATCGGTCAAAGCATTAATTTTCCAGGATTTTTATTTCGACTCTCCGGTTTTTTCTCATACCGCTCTCCGTCTCATTATCCGCGATCGGGAGCCGGGCGCCGAATCCTTTGAATATCATACTATTTTTAATACCCACAAAACGAAGATATTCTCCCACTGCTTTGGCTCTTTTCTCCGAAAGAAGTTGTCTTCCTTCTTCATCTCCGGCCAGAGCAGTATGCCCTGCAACAAGAATATCCCGGTTCGGATATTTTTTAAGAATTTTCGCAATGTGCTTTATTTTTTCCTGCTCATTCGGCTGGAGTATATCAGACTCGGGGCCAAAATTAATATTTTCAAGGGTGATGGTGACTCCCGCGTCATCCGAGGTGACTGTGGTGTCTTTAATATCATCATCCTTAATAGCCTTTTCGATTTCATCTTTCAGTTGTTCTTTGTTTAATTCCGGGGATTCAGTTACCTCGCCTTTGGATGTTCCGATAAATTCATACATCTGGTTATTATTAAATACATAAATAATATCAAAGGTATCTTCATATGAATGAGGATGTCCGTTTTCAATATCCCAGAAAAAAAATTGTTCTACTTTGCCGTAAATGAGGAGGGGATGCCAGCCGGGAATTTTAAGAAGTTCCGGTAATTCCCTGTATATTTCATAGTGTAATTTAATCTTTGCAACTTTTGTTTCACCTTTTGTTTCGTTTTTTATATATTCATAGTGTACTGTTATGGGAACATAAATAGGCATCTGAATTTTAAAACGCCTGAAATCATGAATCTCTTTTCCTTCCGCTTCCCAGGTATCCCCGGGTGAGAGATTTTTTTCCGGGAAAAGAGGGACATCTCTCATGAGCGGATAAAGTAAGTTCTGGTTTACCTCGTATTTTCCCTGTTTGTCTATCCAGTAAGAGACGTCATGTTCTTCATCCAGCTTAAATATTCCGTCACCGGAATTCGCTTTTTCGGAAATCTGAAAAAGTGCTGATACAAATCCTTTGCCGTTCTTCACGTCTTTATGTTCGATCGCCGCTTTATTAAATATTTCTGCCGTATGATGAAAATCACCATCTATATAAACTTTCTCTGAAACGGTGGTGAGAATTTTATACTTTAGTCCTTTTGTATAAATAAATGCAAATTCTTCGGAAAAGAGCATACAGACGGTATATAACATAAAAATTATACATAGTACTTGTTTTCTCATCATCATGAATGAACCTCTTTCTTCTATCATTATTATCGGTATGAATTTCTCCTTATTTATGAATATATCCCCACTTTTTCCGGAAAACTATGAATACATGTCATTGATTTATGTATCTTTACTTGAAATAAGATCCTTTACGTGCTATGTTTCTTGGATATTAAGCTTGACCAAACTTTTACAACATAGTATAGTTGAATCAAAGTTTCTTTAATAGGCATGTATGTTTAACAAAACGCATGCTCTCTGGAGCAACCGTATACTGCAACTCCTGCATAAGGCAGGTTATTTACAGCCAACACAATTGCAGGAGACTGTTATCCCTTTAATGTTAAAAGGAAGGGATATAGCAATTGAAGCGGGAGAGAAAACTGGCAAGACTGCTGCTTTTATCCTTCCCATATTGGAAAAAATAAATAGAAATAAGGCAGGGATAAAAGCATTAGTCCTAACGGCTTCATTTGACAATGCAAAAAAAATATCCAGAGAGTTTAACAAATTTATAAAACACATCCCTTTTCGCTTATGTATAGCTCTGTTGGGCAATATAAAAGGCGAGCGGGATGAATTCCGCATTCTCTCAAAAAGGCCGGATGTCGTTATCGGTCCTTCGGATAGGGTCATTGATCATATCAGAAGGGGCAATCTTTCCTTTGAACAGCTACAGTTCTATGTTATCGAAGGAACTGATATGGATAAAGACGAGGGTTTCGGCCCCGATATTCATTTTATTTCCACAAAACTTTACAAAAAGCATCAGACTGTTTTCTTTTCTCCAAAACCCTTCACTTCCAACGATGCATTACTCGCATTACTGAAACGGCCCCTTACATTAACAACGGAAGATTGGAGAGACGAATCGGTTTACCCCCGGTACAACTATTATGAACTTCAACCGGGGCAACTGGCAGAAAAAAAAGAACTTCTTGTTAACCTTATTGTTGTGAAGCAGATCAGCTCCCTTCTTCTTATCTGTTATGATGCCGGGATGATCGCTGACCTCGCAAAATCGCTGAAACACTCCGGCTTGCTGGTAAAAACATTTACCCATAAAACCCCGGAATTAACAAAACAGAATATACTCAAAACATTTAATACACATCGTATAAATATTCTTATTACAACGATTAACTTTCTACAACATCAAAAATATATCTGGCCGTCACACATAATACATTTTGATCCGCCCGCGAAAATGAAACAGTATGCCGGTTTTATTCCCGCACATTCGAACAGTATCAGGGAGGTTATATTATTTATGAATGAAAATTTATTACAAGAATTACAAACGTATGAGGAGACAAAAACATTGACTATGAAGAAAGAAGAATTTCCAACAGATGAAGATGTCATTAAAGGTCTTGCTAAAACAATTGTAAAAAGGATTAAAGAAGATGAAGATCCTGAAACACTTAATATGTATAGCAAAATTCTAAAAAAGAATATACCATTTTTCCTGCGATCATATGCACTGGCATTCCTTTTTAAAGAAAGTCTTTCTAAAAGAACTCATAAACAGAAATCATCCACAACATCACTTTTTATCAGTGTGGGAAAAAATAGACGTGTATTTCCCCCTGATCTGGTCACTCTTCTTACGGAATCCCTTAAGATTAAAAGAGTGGAAATAAAGGATATTAAAATCCTCGATAATTATTCTTTTGTGGAAATCTCTACACGTTATGCATCAAAGGCAATCAGCCTTTTAAATGGGAAAGAGTTTAAAGGAAAAAAGTTAAGTGTTAACTATGCGAGAAAAAAAGAAAAACGAACGCAAATATCTGAAAGACATTAAAAGCATAAGCCATCTAAATGAAATTTTAACAGAATCACAAACAAAAGAAAGACTTGAAATCGAGATCGGGTGTGGGAATGGACATTTTATTACTCACTACGGGGAAAAAAATCCATCAACATATCTTATTGGTATTGAAATAAAAAAGAGTCGATGTCTCAAGATTCTAAAAAAGGTAAAGAATAAAAATTTATATAATATTGAGGTGATTCAGGGAAAAGCAGAAGACCTCATTGAAAAACTTCCTTTTTCAAGTATAGATGTCGTTCATATTTATTTTCCGGACCCATGGCCCAAAGCCAGACACAGAAAAAGAAGGTTTTTTAGAAAACCTTACCTTGATCTTCTTTCCAATTGTTTAAAATCCGGGGGCAGGGTGAACTTTGCTACCGATTATTTCGATTACGCCCTTCAAGCCAAGATACTTCTTAGTCTTCACAGCGATTTCAGCCTTATAAAGTCGGCCCCGCCGGAAGAGATATTCCTTTCTGTGTACGCGAATAAATTTAAAAGACTTGACCGGCCGGTACGGTTTATATCAGCAATTAAGGTTTAGATATATCAAATTTATTTCGTATCTATTCAGCTTCAGGAATGGAACCGCAAATTCACGCAGATGAACGCAGATAAGAAGAACAGTATAGATCCTCTTCCTTAATTCTCATATTTGCGTGTATTTGTGTGCATCTGCGGTTTCAAAAAACCTGAACAGTATCCTTATTTCTCAATTCGATATGAGAGTATTAATAACACCGACCTTAAAGAGTGATGTCCATAGAGGTTCCAACCCTTCGATTTGAAACGTCAGTTTTACCTTATTTTCCGCAACATCCACAACCCCGGTGTAATTAATTTTTTCCGCCGTGAACTTTCTTTTAAAAGCCTCACCGATAAATTCAGCATCATCAACAATATCATCCATTGCTGCTTTATCCGCACCTGTAAAAATAATTTCACCTGTCGCTTTGTTCGAATCGACTATATCGAAAGAAGATCCGAGCCAGAGCAGATCTTCTACAGAGAGGAGAAGACTCAGTTTCCACTTTTTTTCAAGGGGTTGCAGGAATTGTGCGAATCTTCCCTCGCTGTTTTCCGCGAAATAAAAGCAATCCCGGGATGATGAGACGAGGGATTGGGCGTCTTTGTAATGAGCACTTTCTGTTGCGGCAGGACCGTCAATCGCTTTTTTTAGCAATTCCGGATCCGTTGCGAGTACAATTATATTATCAATGATACAATATGCGGAAAGTTCATCTTTTACCGGTTTATTATGAACATAAGTGATTTTCTTACTTTTATAGTCCATACTTTTCATCCCGGCACCTTTCGTTTCCAATCCCTTTAAAAGCATCGTATTTAAAAGATCAGGATTTATCTTTGCGTCTGCCGGTATTTCAAGAACTATGATCATATAAAGGGAAAAACCGTTCTCCGGAGGGAAAACAGCCACGGATAATTCTTTTAAACCGACGGTTTTTACAAAGTGCCTCATGACACTGTCATCTCTGGGGCTGTTTATCCATGTATTATATATCCACTTTAGTCCCTCATCACCCTGCATATTTTTACAGAGTACAACGGAGTTGCTGGATTCCGGAATATATTTTGTTGTGCTGCCCGGTTCGGCGATTACATTGAATGTTGACATAAGTAGTAATGCAAGGAAAAGAATAATACTTTTTTTCATTTTTCTATTTCTCCTTCATTTTAATAAATTGATTCACTATAATATCGACAAAATCTTTTATATTGAAATCAAGAACAACAGAATTGCTGTCAATCTCAATGACAGCTTTTAACTCCATGTTGTACGGTTTTACCAGTCTTCGTAAAGCCTGATAAAAAAACTTTACATCTCCCTGAATAACCTCAAGTTCATTGATATCCCTGGATGTAAACCTGACGATTCCCGTCAATTTGTCGGGAAATAAGAAAAAATCCCCCCGGATATTCTCTACGGAGTTGATACTGGGAAAGGCGGCAAAGGTGAATTTATCTTCTATGATCTTTATCATCGCGGAAAGACTGTTCCTTGAATTGTCCAGAAATAAGTAACCGTCCTGATCTTTATTATCTTTTATAATGATATCTGCCATCGACGTTAAGGTGTGTGAAGAAGAATAACCTTTTTTATAACTGGTAATACTCCCTGTAATTTCCGTCACATCTGTGGAAATGCAAAGATTTTTCCCGATAATTGTATATGCGTTAACCGGTTTTTCCTGTTGTCCTGATTCTTTGTCCTCTCCTTCCGTCTGCTTCCGTATTCTGTATGGGTGACCCAGTTCTTTTTTTTGCACTGTCTGCCCATTAATAAACAACGCCTTATCAATATATCCTCTTAAAACAGCAAGGATTTTTATTTCATTTCCAAAACTGACAATTCCGGTGAGACCGGGTTTGTTTGATCCGGAGTTGAGAGAGATAATTCCTGAAACCTTTTTAGGGAAAAAAGATGAGAAGGCGATCTGAAGGAGATTTTTTTTAAAAGAACTGATGTTAAAAGAGAGAACTGATTCTTTTGCTTTTACTTTGAGCAAATTCATTCCCTGACTTTTCGAATCAAAATTAATTGAGAAATAGCCGGCACTTGCCGGTGTGAGGAGGGAAGCGGGTGCAACATCATTTACAGGAAAGAAAAACCAGGCGGTGAAGAGTATTGCAAGAGATAGAATCACACCTGTGATAATAAGAATTACCAATAGCCCCAGGTGTATCCTTTTTTTTTGTTTTTCCGGATTTTTATTCATTTTTATGTCCCGATAGAAAAAATTATTATCCTGAATCTTCCCTATTGTATCATCAAAAAATATAATCTGTAAAGTAAAAAAAAATAATTGCTTTAAAATATCCGGCAGGATAAAGATTACAATTGATTATTGAGTTGAATTAAAATATACGGAATCTTTAGTGTGATCGCGGTTTCGGGAAATGGAGAATGAATGTCGTCCCTTCTCCCGGGATACTCGCTACTTCGATTGATCCCTCGAAATCCCCGGTAATGATATCATGTACAATCGAGAGACCAAGTCCGGTTCCTCCGTCAAAGCTGTTTGTTGTAAAAAGAGGATCGAATATTCTAGGTAAATTGTCTTTTTCGATTCCATCTCCCGTATCTTTAATAAGAATTTTGACTTCCGAATCATCTGAAATAAGATCCATTTCAATATGACCGCCGCCTTTTCTCTTCAATGCATTTATTGCATTTGTAACCAGATTTGTAATCACCTGGGACAATCTTACCGGTGAGCCGAATAATTCTATCTGATCATTGTCTGAGTTAATCGATATGGTACAATTGTTTGTTCCCAGATAGTGATTAAGTAAAAGTATCGAGTCCTCGATAACCGGTTTCAGTTTGAAAATGAGATGTTGCTTTGGCGACAAATCCCTTGTTTGAAATTTTATACTATGCACATAATTAACCACCCGCTCTGTCGCTTTTTTTGCAAGATCGATCGATTTCTTCATATCATCGATTATCTCGTAGTGGTCTTCTATGGTAATGTCGGGATTTCCTATTGATTGTTTATATTCATTGACAAGGACGTTGAATTCTTCCATCGTGGCTCTTACGGCAGCTAGCGGGGTATTCATTTCATGAGCGATTCCTGCTGTCATTCTTCCCAGGGAAGCCATTTTTTCGCTGATAATCATTTTTTTCTGGTTGTCTTTCAGTGCCGTATAAGCGTTTTCCAATTCTTCGGAACGTTTTTTTTGATCATCCAGTAAAATCTTAAGTTTATTTTCTTTATCAGTATTTTCCTGAATAAGGAGGGCCCCTTTTAACGCGCTGCTTATCTGTTCTGTTAAACGTTCAAAGATGATTCTCTTCGGATGTGTTTTAAAAATAACAAATCCGTATTGTTCTTCTCTGTGGTATAAGACATCCACAACACAATTGACTAACTCCTCCGACTTCTTAATTGATTCCGGTAATAAATCCATGGTCTTAAAGCGAATTCCCCCGGGCTGTATAGTATGTAATGTATTATTCTGATATGATAGTATAAGCCGTGAGTATCCGCATTCCGGATTCATATCTTCATATAATGATAAATAATATGATTCAAGTCCCATACTGGGAAGAGACTTGGCGATATTATAAATAAGTTCATCAAGATCAAAGATGCTTACCAAACTCCCGTTTATCCATCGTACTCTTTCAGTCTCCAAATCGCTTTTAAATTTATGATATTTATACGAGTTTAAACCCATTTCATTTATCAAAATTCTTACTTGATGAAAAAAACTATCTGCTCGTAGTAAGGTCGATTTATTGTTATTTATATATGGAATCACCGCCTTTATAAAATCCGATAGAAAATTCTGCCATTCATTTATATCAATATCCGCATCCAGGGCTATCCGGTTGACCATCTTATCAACCTGTAATAAGGCCTTTTCGATTTTTTCGTGTTCCATATAATCGATAAACAGCAGCAAAAAATTTTGCATTTTTGCCGAATTATCCATATTCTTTTTTTTGTTATTTTCTTTCAGTTGTTTAATAATGACCAGGGAATCTTTCTTTAAATCCCCGATAGTCAGTTTGTTTTGATCCGTATTTACAGATATATACGCGTTTAAAGCAGTTTCCGAAAGGCAGCCGCAGGATCGTCTTACGACCAATTCAGTCGGTAATACGACATCTGCGATTATTTTTTTATTGATGACTGAATCGTAAAGCAGCTCAACGGCTTTTTCTATCTGCTTTAGGATCGGCTGCCTGACAGTTGTCAGGGGAATTAAGGAAAATTGTCCTTCTCCTATATCATCGAAACCCATGATCGCTATTTCATTAGGAACCACTATTCCCATTTCCCGTGCCTTGTTTAATACTCCCAGGGCCATATAATCATTGGCGGCAACAACCGCTTCTATGTGTGTATTATGAGTAAGGAGCTTTTCGAGACAATTTGAACCGGAGTTTATAGTAAAATTTCCGGTTTCAATAAGATTGACATCAAAATCAATACCGTATTCCCCGAGAGTGTTCTTATATGCATTATACCGTGATTCCGCTTCTTTACTGGAAACAGGTCCCCGTATAAAGGCAATTTTTTTTAATCCATGAATTTGTATAAGATGAACTATTCCAGCGTGGACTCCCGTTTCGTTATCAATATGTACTGTCGTTATATTTCTGTATTTATTGCCAAGATTGATGATGGGAATATGGTCAAATTTTTCATAGAATCGATCGATATCGTCTTTTGATGCAAAATGAAAAAGAGTCCCGGTATTAATTATCAACCCGTCAAAAATTTCACTGCTGATAAGGTCATGCACTTTATTTCTTTGATGAATATGCATATCAGGATGGTTTATATCTCCTCCTGAAAAATTCAGAAAATTTATATTTTTCTCCTTACATGAATTCTGAAGTCCCTCCCAGAACGTACAATTGTAAGTAGATGAAAAATCATTCGTTATGTATCCGATGGTCATGGTTATTATAAATATAAGAAAATAGATACTTTTTATCAAGAAATTCTTTTTATTACCAGGGTAACAGTATCTTCCGTTTGTCGTTTTAAAGTGGTGATTGTCATTTCCCGGTATCTTGACACTTTTCTTTTTACACATACAATTGTCGTCATATCTATGGAAAACAGTCCTGTCCTTTCACTCTTTCATCCTCTTATTTCCCGGTGGTTTCAAGAGAAGTTTTTGCAGCCAACGGAAATTCAGACAAAGGCCTGGCCGATTATCTCCGGGAATGGTCATGTTCTTATAACAGCCCCCACCGGGAGCGGAAAAACACTGACCGCCTTTCTCTGGGCCATCAACAAGCTCCTTACCGGGCATTGGCCTGAAAATGAGGTCCATGTCCTTTATATTTCACCCTTGCGGGCATTAAATGCGGATATACAGCGGAACCTTCTTACCCCATTGCAGGAATTACGCGCGGTGTTTCAGGAAGCAGGTGAAGATTTTCCCGGGATAAGAGTTGTTACACGGAGCGGGGATACTCCGCAATCTGAACGGCGCCGGATGCTCACCCATCCCCCGGAAATCCTCATTACAACGCCGGAAAGCCTTAACCTGATGCTCAGCTCTCCCCGTGCACGGGGGCTCTTCTTCTCCTTAAAAACAGTCATTCTGGATGAAATTCATTCCATAGCCCAGGATAAACGTGGAACTCACATGATAACGGCAGTAGACAGGCTTGTCCGGTTATCGGGAGAGTTTCAACGTATCGCATTATCCGCAACAGTAAAACCCCTTTCCGTTATTTCCGATTTTGTTGCCGGGTTTATTGCAGAGCCTGAGGCTGATGGGATTTCCTACTCGAAACGTCAGGTAACTGTACTTACCTCCGACAGGAAAAAACCGGTTTTTTTACAGGTGGCTTTTCCCCCGAATGCACGGGAGGCGATTGTGGACAAGTCCTGGTGGCCTGCTCTGGTAAAATCATTTAAAGAACATATATCTAAAAACAGGTCCACACTTATTTTTACCAATACCCGCAAGCTCTCGGAAAAGATCACCGGTTTCATTAATGAAGAAGAACCGGAGCTGATCGCCTATGCCCACCACGGATCACTCTCCAAAGAGGTCCGTTTTCTTGTGGAAGAAAAATTAAAAAAGGGAGAACTCAAAGCAATTGTTGCCACAAGCTCCCTGGAACTTGGAATTGATATCGGGAACCTGGATGAGGTTATTCTTGTAGAAGCACCTCCCACTGTTTCTTCCGGCCTCCAGCGTATCGGCCGGGCGGGGCACGGGGTTGATGAAGACATCCGCGGAATCATTTTTCCCACTCACGGCAAGGATTTTCTCCTTTCCGCGGTGATGGCGCGGTGTATAATGGAGAAAGATATCGAGGATGTACACCCGGTTATCTGCCCTCTCGATGTTCTGGCTCAAATAATTATTTCCATGACCTGTATGGAACAATGGGACAAAGATGATTTGTATGATTTTTTAAGAACAAGTTATCCCTTTCACAACCTTTCCCGCAAGCAGTACGATATAACAATAAATATGCTTACGGGAAAGTATTCCGAATCGAGGATACGGGAATTGAATTCGCGGATTATGTATGACCGTATTGACAATACTCTGACGGGAAAAAAGGGGTCCTTAAGCCTGCTTTATCTTTCGGGGGGAACTATACCGGACCGGGGATACTTTGATTTAAAAGTAAGGGGTTCTGAAACACGTATCGGGAGCCTGGATGAGGAATTCGTATGGGAGCGCAGGGTGGGCAATATTTTTTGTCTCGGGACTCAGGCCTGGAAAATCGTGGATATCGACCATCAGAATGTCGAGGTCATCCCATGGCCGAGTAAAACAAATGCCATTCCTTTCTGGAAAGCGGATAAGCAATATGCGGATTCTCATTTTATGCAAAAAGTCGGATTGTTTTGTGAGCGATGGAATGACGATCTTGATAATCCCGATCTCCTGAAAATATGTGAAACAGAATATTATATGCAGCCCCCTGCGGCAGAGGAACTTATTCTCTTTTTAAAGCGTCAAAGGGAGACAACGAAGTGCGACCTCCCCCACAGACATCATATCCTTATTGAACACTCCAAAGAGGGCTCTGAAAATTCGGATGTGAAACGGGTGATTATCCATACCCTCTGGGGGGGAAAGCTGAATTACCCTTATTCTTTGGCAATTTCCGCCGCGTGGCAGGAGCGTTATCACTATCCTCTCGAGTACTTTGCCAATGATTTCTGTATTATGATTCTTTTACCCCAGGATTTTGATACGGAAACCTTTAAGGATCTGGTCGATCCCGAATCCATAGAACATCTCCTTAGAAAAAATCTCGAATCGACGGGAATGTTCGGCGCCCTCTTCAGGCAGAACGCGGGGAGAGCACTTCTGTTGCCGCGGATGGATTTTAATAAAAGGCTTCCCCTCTGGCTTACAAGAAAACGTTCAAAAAAACTTTTATCCGCCGTATTCCGTTATCCGGACTTCCCGATTATTCTGGAGACCTGGCGTCAATGCTTTTCCGAAGTATTCGAGATGGACCGGCTCAAACAGTATGTAAGAGAAATCCGGAATAATGAAATACGAATATCCGAGGCACAAACCCTTGTCTCGTCTCCTTTTGCCGCCGATCTGATCTGGCGCCAGGTAGATAAAAATATGTACGAGGATGATACCCCGTTCTCCACGAGCGTCTCCGGTGTGACAGATGATATTCTTAAAGAAGTCATCGCGCACCCGCACCTCCGGCCCCGGATTAAAAAAGAAGTTATAGCAGATTTTGTTAAAAAGGTGCAACGGACGGCACCCGGCTACGGACCAAACACAATGGAAGAATTGATTCAATGGATAAAAGAAAGGATCTTACTCCCGGAGAACGAGTGGAATGAGCTTCTATCGGCTTTTATAACAACAAATCTTTTAGAAGATGAATCCGGACCGGTCATGGAGAAAATCTCTGCCAAGGTCCTCCGGATCGCATTACCCCGGTCTTGCATATCGACAATTGTCGCGATAGAGAACCTTCCGCGGCTTCTCTCCGGGCTTTCATTGTCATTACGGGAAATAATGATTCTCCCCCTCGAAGAAAGCACCCTAAAGGGAAGCAAAGGCGTTCCGGATACCCCGGATGAATTGATACCGGGGCTGATGAATGAATACACATATAAAAACAATCGCGAAGAGGTATTCAATGATCTCTTCGCCGAGTGGTGCAGGTTCTACGGCCCCCTCACGTTTCATTTTATCGAAACCGTTTTTGGTATACCCCGGCAGACAATCGAAACAAAAAGTCTTCATCTCTCGGAGAGAGGGGATATCATTGTCGATGAAATAACAGAAGAGCTCTCTGTCACGGAAGTGTGTGATACGGATAATTTTGAGCGGCTCCTGAGATTGTCAAGAAAAAAAGCCCGCCCCGCCTTCGAGATTCTTCCGGTTTCACATCTCCCCCTCTTTCTTGCAACATGGCAGGGTATCATTTCCCCGGGACAGGGGACGGAATCCTTTAAAAAAATAGTCGAACAGCTTTTCGGGTATCCCGCCCCGTCGCGGCTGTGGGAAACGGATTTATTTGCTTCCAGGGTAAAAGATTACTCGCCGTCAATCCTGGATACACTCCTGTCTCAATCAAACCTGATGTGGTTCGGGTGCAAAAAAAATTATTTGACTTTCGCCTTGAAAGATGATCTCGATCTCTTTTTAGAATCTCATAAAAATGATCGCCACAACTCAATAGAAGACATATTTCCTGATATAAACGGGAGATACACCTTCTGGGAAATTCTTGACCATTGTAAGATGGACAGCAGCGAACTCACTCAAAATTTATGGAAAGGTGTCTGGCAGGGAACACTCTCAAATGAATCCTTCGAAATCATACGAAAGGGGATTCAGTCGAAATTCCGTCCCGAATCATTCAAGAATGATCTTTTATCCGGCAGGCAAAGACTAAAAAGAATCGGATATAACCGCTGGAAAACATCCCGGCCGATAGAGGGTTCCTGGTATCACCTTTGCCCTGATTCGCAGGCAGATCCGCTTTTTTATGAAGAATTAAAAAAAGAAAGGGTACGGCAGCTTTTTCTCCGGTACGGTATCCTTTTCCGGGAGTTACTCATCTCCGAACTCCCGCCTTTGCGATGGAAAGAGGTGTTTAAAACACTCTACCTCATGGAGCTTTCGGGAGAGATAACAAGCGGTTATTTCTTCGAAGGAATACGGGGACCCCAGTTTATATCCCGGGAAGCATATAACATCCTTTCCCGGGGACTCGATACGAATCATATCTTTCATCTGAACACTCTGGATCCTGCTTACCCTTATGACGCATTAAAAATAAATGACCCCTCCCTTCCGTATCAACATGAATCAACCCATATTGTTTTTCATGGGATAAAACCCGTGCTCATTTCCCGGAAAAGAGGAAAAGAGATCGACATCCGGGTGGAGCCGGATAATCCCGATATTCCCCGTTATCTCGAACTCTTTCATACCCTTGTAAACAGGAAGGTCGATCCTTTGAAAATAATTAAAATAGAAAAAATCAATGGGTTGATGGTTTTGATGAGTCCCTATTGCGATATTTTTATTGCTTCGGGTTTTTATAAAGATTATAATAGATTGATCCTCCGGGGAGGATATTGAAAGGAGATTTAAAATGATGTGGTACAATTATATTGCATGTTTTTTTTCCGGGGCGTTTTTAGCAAATACGGTTCCCCATTTTATCCATGGAATATCGGGGAATAAATTCCCCACACCCTTTGCAAAGCCGCCGGGAAAAGGATTGTCCCCGCCATTTATAAATGTTTTATGGGCGTTGCTAAATTTACTCATAGGTGCTCTTTTGCTGTGGTGCGGAAAAGTTTCGACAGAGAATATCCTGAGTCTCATTATTTTCTTTGCAGGAATCTCACTCATGAGTATACAGTTGAGTTTTGTATTTTCTAAAAAGCACAAAGAATGAATCGTTACGGCTCATTTATACTTGACAGACAATAATTTTGGTGTTATCTTAAACATAATAAGTGCTTATTACATTAAATACTTTTTATAAGTATTCCTTCCTCTCTTAATAAATCAAACCAATTGTAAATACCCCGAAAAATCTTATCAATCTAAACTCATATTCCCTCCTCCCCAATAGAAGTAAAATTGATATGGGTGTAAATGAGGGGATACATAGGAGACATTTGTATGTCAAAACAACAATCAAACCTAACAGAACCAGGGCGTGCTTTTATTGCCGGTATTTCAACCGGAGCAAACATCGCATTATTGATGGCTTCATATTATCCTGATTATGTAGAAGGAGTACTGGCAATGGTTCCTTTCGGCGTCATAAGCGGGATTTCGCTATCAGCATTATTAAAAATCCTTCTGCTGAACATTAATTATTCCGAAAAAAAACAAGCCGCATTGTTCAGGTATCTCAATGGCCAGCCCCTGTCCGGAAAAGGCCACTTTTGGGATTTTAATGTGATGCCTTATTTCGAATCAATCCTGAATCTATTAAACTCTGTCAGCTGAAAGATAAGTTTTATAACTTTCAGCTGACAGTCGTCTTTTCACGGGAAGACTTTCAGCGTCTTTGGGTACAAAAGGTGAATTAAAAGCGAATGGATCTATTTGCTTCCAGGAATATATAAACGTGCTGCAATTCCCGCGTGGTCAGAGGGCCAGAGACCCGAAGGAGTGCGATTCCATTGTTCATCACCAATTGTAAGAGCAAACACAAGACCGGTTTTCCCCGGAAGGGGATTATTTTTAAGAAAGATATAATCAATGCGTCTGTCAAAATTTATTTCTTCATTAAGTAAATCCGCGTCATGTCCGAATGTTAATCCTTCCGGATTAATATTAAGCAGATTAAATAAATTTTCAGACCAGGTATCTATATATCCTTCTGAAAGCAAGTATTGATATGTTGCGCCTGATTCTGCTATTGTATTAAAATCACCGGTAAGAATAACAGGGAGGGTCTCGTCTTTTAATACGGTGACCAGTTCCTGTGCTTGTGCTAACCGGATCGCATCGATTGGGGCTGATTCCAGGTGAGTACATACATAGCGGTATTTTTTATTCCCGATTTTCGCGTCAACTGCCACATACCCACGTATTACTTCAAAATTAAAACCCGGGACCGGAAGGGCAACCTGATAGTTTGACTCCAAAACTCTTGAAGTTTCCACATTGTTTTTTGCCAGGATCACATCATACTCCAGGATCCTTATGTCCATAAACTCCATTGGGTCCGGATTTGTAATCATCGGAGCTTCAAAATCCGAATTGGCGATTTTGCCTGCAACTCTATAATTCAGACCAAAAGAAGCTAAGGTTTGGAGTAAAACATCCAGGTAATCAATCATCACATCCGTGGCCGGCGTTGTGCCTCCAAAAACCGAATCACTCGGAGACTGGGTGAAGACGGTTATTACTTCTTGTAATGAAATGAGATGGGGTTTTGTCAAAGCAATTTCTCTTGCCAGGGATATGACTCGTTCCGGAAAATTTGTGGCCTGAAATAATGCAAATGCCTGAGCAACTTTGACCGGGAGTGGAATTGAGGGATCTCCTGTGGTGATGATATTGAGATCAGTACCCATATATATATTTCGAGTCATGACGGAAACAGCTTCGGGTATCAGTGAATTTCGATTTCCGGATTCCTGTTGTAAAATATGGGCTTCTTCCTCCAGCAGGTTATCATATTCTGTTGATGTTTTTGATTCCGAAATCTCACAACCCGAAAGAATCAGAATCATTACGATGAAAAAGAAAATAATTTTAATTTTGACCATATAATTAAACCTCCGCAAAAATATTTTTACGTGTATAACGTACAATAATAACTCCGGGTGCTATTTCCGGAATGAAAATATGCACCCGGAGTTTTTTTCACATCAGGTATTAAACATGGATGAAATAGTATAATATCAAATTCTGAAATATTTTACAACAATTAATTTATAAATATTTTATATAAATTTGATTATTCCGACCTGCTCTGGTTTTAGTATGGTAAAGAATTGAGCATAACTTTACTTCCGCAGTAGTAATAAATTATACAAAACAAAATAATGCTGGGAGACTATAATAACCTGAGGTGGCAGCTATCTCAATATTATAGTTGTAAAAATAGTAATGGGTTTACAAATAGTCGATTTATATATATACTCAATTTTCCTTTGGTTTGTCCTTTTCTGTCAACGTGTAAGTGATTTTTATTACATATATTAACGGAAAATAACAAACATATAGAACATATTAGGATCGTGGTTTATGGAAGTTGAAAAACTTGCTTCCATCGGAAATACTGATAATTTATTTAAAAATCAATATTTCCCGTGAGTAAAAGCCACCTGCAAAGTCCGTTCCGTGAACGGCGGTGGCTTCCTTTTGATAGTGAATAACAGGAGTAATCATGAAAGCAATAATACTGGCAGCAGGCGAAGGTACACGATTAGGCGATTTAGCCAGGGATAAACCCAAGTGTCTGGTTGATATAGAGGGAAATACGTTACTGGAACTTCAGCTCAATACCCTCCATACCTGCGGAATAGATGATATCATTATTGTGAAAGGATATGAGGCTGATAAAATTGATATTCCCGGTGTGACATATTTTACAAACCATGAGTATAATCATACAAATATGCTTACATCTCTTTTCTGCGCCGAAGAATGTCTGCATGGAGAGGTTATTATTCTTTACTCGGATATTCTCTATGAAAAGCAGGTCATAGAAAGAATGATTAATTCTGCTCATGACATTGCCGTCGGTGTTATGGTGAATTGGAAAGAAGCCATCCGCCAGCGAAATGAACGGGGCCTGGAAGATCTGGAGATGATTTACTTTGATTCGGAAAACAGAATCGAAGAAACCGGGAGAAAGAAGGCGGAAGATCATAAAACCGCAGGTCAGTTTATCGGTATAGTAAAATGTTCAAAGCGGGGCACGGAAATAATAAAAAACAATTATAAACGGATTAAAAATTTTTATAATAATAAACCCTTCCGGGAAGCTGCAGCTCTTAATCAGGCTTCCATAATAAACCTTTTTCAGGAAATGACGGAATTGGGGATTCCCCTGCATTGTGTCATTATTGAACAGGGGTGGATGGAAATTGATACACCCGAGGATTATGAGCGTGCAATCACTGATACTCAATTTGTCAGGAGAATTGTCAGGGTTAAGACGGATTGGAATCACAGGGCCCAATTTTACAATAACCTTGAATGGACAAAACGGGATGAACTTCTTACGACAATTGTTGATGTCGCAGAGGATTTACAAAACAAGCAGGTGCTGGATTTAGGCACGGGAACCGGTAAAGTGCTTATGGCTCTTTACCGGAAATGGCCGGATGCCGCCTACTATGGACTGGACATCAGCCAGGGTATGCTTGATAAAATCGATTCCTCCTTTCAGTTCAATCTTTCCATAGGAGAAATGGAAAACCTATGTGACTATGGCGACGAAAGTTTTCATCTTGTAACATCACGGATGGCATTTCATCATTCAAAGAATATTAAAAAGGCGATGAAAGAAGTCTGCCGTGTATTAAAAAAGGGCGGGAAATTTATTATTTGTGAAGGCAATCCCCCTGATGTATCTACTTTGGATTTTTATACGAAAATGTTCTGGTTTAAAGAAGATAGAATTACTTTCTTACTCGATGATCTTGTCAACCTGTTTGTTTATAACAATTTTTCCGGGATACGTTCCAGGACCATCATATACAAACAAATGAGTCTGAATAACTGGCTGGATAATTCGGGGCTGCCCCTCCGTAATATCGATATCATAAAAAAAATGCATTATGAGGCTGATTGTTATATAAAGGATGCATACAACATGGTGATAACGGAAGATGACATTCTCATGGATTGGAAATTCTCGGTTGTCTCCGGCATAAAATA
>JAFGRV010000260.1 GCA_016934975.1 Spirochaetales bacterium
CAGGCTGATAAATAGTACTCAACTCACCAAATAAAAAATCCATCGGAATTCAACGAAATTGAAATTTTTCTATAATTAAAATGATGTTTTCTGAAATTCAGGGAATCGTAATCCTCCGGAATCGATGTAAAAAGTATTGATTGATTCATGAATATTACATACAATTTGTTGTAATAGTGTATTAATATAGTGGAAGGTGTGTATGAATAACCAGGAATTTTCCCTCAGTCAGAAGTATAAAGACTATTTCCCAATCGGTGCGGCAGTGAATAGGAAGACCATTACAAGTCATCAGGAATTATTGCTCCGGCATTTCAACAGCATCACCCTGGAAAGTGAAATGAAATTCGAATTACTCCACCCGGCGGAAAACACATACACTTTTTCCACGGCGGATATGATCATTGATATCGCGAAAAAACATAATATGAAAGTCCGTGGACATACACTGGTGTGGCATAGACAGACATCGGAATGGGTTTTTCTGGATAGAAACGGAGAACTTGTTTCCCGGGAAGTTCTTTTAGAGCGTATCGAGGAGCATATTAATAGGGTCATGAGCCGCTATAAGAATGATGTGTATTCCTGGGATGTTGTGAATGAAGCAATAGCAGAGGGAACGGATTATTTGCGGGATTCCAAATGGCTTACTATTATCGGCAAAGACTATGTGGAAAAGATATTTACCTATGCCCATCGCGCAGATCCGAAAGCTCAGCTTTTTTATAATGATTATGATGTGGTGATCCCCGAAAAAAGAGACAAAATTATCAGGCTCATCCGGGAGCTTAAGCAAAAGGAAGTCCCTGTGCATGGTATCGGTTTACAAGGTCATTGGAATATCTATTTTCCTTCTATAGATCTCATAAAAGAAGCCTTCGATAAATATGCCGAATTGGGACTCCCATTGCAGATTACTGAATTGGATGTTTCAATGTATGAATTTCATGATAAATCAAAGATGGATAAACCGTCCCCGGAAATGTATGAAAAACAGACCATATTTTATGAAAAGATATTCGCGCTTTTCCGGGAGTACCGTGATATTATCACCGGTGTTACCGTGTGGGGTATTGCCGATGATAAGACCTGGCTGGATAATTTTCCTGTACGGGACAGGAAAAATTGGCCTCTCTTATTTGATACCTCCCATCAGCCCAAAGAGGCTTTTCATAAAATAATGGATTTTTAATACGAGGGACCTGTAAAACTTCTGATTTTTGAGATACCCAATAGTTATTTTCACTTTTTTTCCTATTTCTTTCATTATTTCTATGGTAAAATAAGAACAATAAAAGCATGCACTTTTTAAAGAAATCACATGTCATAGAAAGGAAAAAATGAGATGAAAAAAATTGTAATGTTATTAATTATCTATCTATTTATCCAACCAATTGTTTTCGGACAGACCTTGGGTGATGTCAATCATGACGGGTCTATAAATATTGTCGATGCCCTCCTGATCGCTCAGGATTATGTCGGGCTTAATCCCTCTTCCTTCGATGCGGCTGCGGCAGATGTAGACGGCAACAATAGTGTCAACATTGTTGATGCTCTTTTAATATCTCAATATTATGTAGGACTTATTACAGCGTTCCCGGGAGAGCCGGCAAATGGTTGTATTGGTTCGGGGAATTTTACCTATACGTTGCAAAGGGCCTCGAATCCCAGTGCGGACCAGCAGACAGCATATAATCTCATTACGGAGGCGATGGATAAAGCAATCTCTTACTACAATTGTTATACAGATATTGTCATGCATATAACAGTTTATTATGATCCCGGTGTACCGACTGCCCAGGCGAATTGGTATGGTCCGATTTCCTTTGGCGGCCGGGACTATATGAATTATATTACAGCTATGCATGAAATGGCCCATTGTGTGGGTGTGGGGACAACAAATGAGTGGCGGTCGAGAATAAGTAACGGGGTTTTTACAGGAACAAATGCGACAAACCAACTGAGAGCCATAACAAATGATCCTCAGGATGTTCTTCATGGTGATTCACAGCATTTCTGGCCTTACGGACTCAATTATGTGAGTGAAGTATCCGGTGAGGAAGATGTGATAAACCATTGCAAGATGGTTGTTGCTATTCGAAAAGACCTGGGATTCTGATAAGAGAAATTGTATATCTTACTGCTTAAAAAATGTAAAAATACACATGACAAAAGTTCAAAAAGGTCGTAAACTGCCAAAAAATCAATAATAAGGGGAATTATTTGAAGAATCAAGTCATACATTGCGCCCACCTCATCCGGGGGATTGAGCAGAATATCCTCACATTTTTTATCGGTAAATCGAAACAGGTCAGGGAAATGCTCATCGGATTTATCTCCGGTCTGCATGTTTTAATAGAAGATGTCCCGGGCGTCGGGAAAACAACCCTGGCAAAATGCCTTGCGGCGAGCGTCGGTCTTTCCTTCGCGAGAATTCAATTTACCCCTGATCTTCTCCCCGGGGATATTCTGGGAATGAATATCTGGGAACCGGAAAAAAAGGAATTCGTTTTTAAAAAGGGGGCTATTCTGCATCAGTTTATTCTTGCTGATGAAATTAATCGGGCTTCACCCAGAACTCAATCCAGTCTTCTCGAAGCCATGCAAGAGGAAACAGTCTCCATAGACGGCAAAAGTATTGATCTGCCTCAGCCTTTTTTTGTTATTGCCACCCAGAATCCCATCACCTTTACCGGAACCTTTCCCTTGCCCGAAGCAGAACTCGACCGGTTCGGGATATCCTTTTCCCTCGGATATGCCAGTAAGTCCGAGGAACTGAAAATTCTCGGACTGAATAAGAACTTGAATCCCTTAAAGGAATTACATTCTGTCGCACATCCCGGGGATATTATTCAAGTCAAAAAACAGGTTGATGAAGTGTTCATCTCGGATCCGATCAAGGAATTTATTATTACCCTCGCTCAGAAAATACGCGGTTCACATTATGTAAAACTCGGTTTAAGCCCCCGTTCCCTGCAGCACCTGGTCGCGGCAGCCCGGGCGAGTGCTCTTCTCAATGAAAGAGATTTTGTTATCCCCGAAGATGTCATCGAACTCGTCGTTCCCGTCCTCGCTCACAGGCTCATTTTGTCAACCGAAGCACATATGGAAAGGAAGTCGGTAACAGAGATTCTTTCTGATTTTATATCCACAACCCCTGTACCAACAGGAAGGAAATGAAAACATCCGGATCGTATAAAACAAAGGTATTTTCCATTCATACTATAAAGATAAAAGCCTTAGGTCTTTATCTTTTTTCTGTTGCTCTTATTTACCTGGCGGGTTCTTATTTCGGCGGTGTTATGCTGTTTCTGTTTTACTGTTTTATGTTACTTCCCGTTTTTTCTATCATCTTTTTAGGAATTGCTGTAAGAGGTATCAAGTTTTTTCAGTATTTCAGTACGGATCACCCTATAAAAGGAGAAAACATAGAATATAGGGTTGTGTTGTCGAATGAGTCTTTTGTTTCAATCTCCGAGATTGCAAGCCGGTTTGTCACCATTCACCCATTAATGGACAGGATGATTCCTGATTTTAAATTATCCCTGAAACGGGGGGAGACAAAGGAATTGAGTTATACCATTGCTTGTTCTTACCGCGGAATATATCAGGTCGGTTTAGATTCTGTTCTTATCACCGATATTATGAATTTTTTTACAATAAATATTCCCATATGGCACAAAACGTTTTATGTGTTTCCACGAATAATTCATATTAATTCCTTTGCCTTTGGTATAGAGAGTTTCATATACACAGGTGTCAATACCGCGATGTCGGGTATAACGGATAATACCTTGCTCAAAGGAATCCGGGAGTACCGGAGAACCGATTCTATCCGGCATATGTATTGGAAACGATTTGCAGCCATCGGGCAGCCTGTGATTAAGGAATATGATATTTCTACAACACCTGTGGTTTCTGTTTATGTGGATCTTTTTAATGAAAATAAAGACCGTAAGACAATTACACAATTTGAAAAAGAAGATGTGACGGTAGAAATTCTTACTGCACTCGCACACTATTATCTTAAGGCTAATATTAAGATTTCCATACGATGTCCTTGTCGTCCCCTTTTTTATTTTACAGGATCTGTTTCGGAACATTTTATGGATTATTATAAACAAACCAATTCTCTTTTTTCTTACTCCCAGAATGATCTTATTCAACTTTTAAAGATAGATATAAAACTTGGAATCCTGGAATCAAAAAGTATTATTATTATTACTCATAGAATCGATTCCGGCCTTTTTAATTACGTGGAAGAATCGATCTCATCACAATTACACTTTATTGTTATTTTTAATCATACAAAAAGTGAAAAACATATACAAAAGAAAAATAGACACTTTTTCAATACCTTGAGAGATAAGGGAGCCCGGATTATCGAGGTTCATTCGGCAGAGACTATTAAAGAAGATATGGAAAATTATGGCGCAACCGGCTATCGTTAATCAGGAAATTAATTCCGGGTCTGTTTTACAAGACCGCCATCTGCGTTGGTCTGTCCGGATTCATACATTTTTTATTTTTCTCATCGTCATTATTGTGCCGGTTATCGCTAAACTTGTATTGAACGCAGGTGTTCCGTTTTATATTATCATCGGTATTGTATCGGGCAAACTCATTATTGAAAAAATAATATTATTGAAAATTCATCCCCAGGTAAAAAAAATTCTGTGGATCGTTTCTACTCTCTTTTCAGGACTCTTTGCTCTTCTTTTACTTGTCAGTGTCATTATTACACCGCACTCCATCTATGTTTTTTTCTTTGAGGTAGTTAAAAACAATGGGCTTGGGGAAGAATATTTTGTGGCCAACCTGTTCGTTATGATTACCGTCTTTTTTTCATTCTTTTTCGGCTCTGCGTCTTTAAAGCAGAATTCCTTCAAACCTTTACTCGGTCTGTTAAGTATTTTGTGCGGATTATTTCTTATTATCTATCAATCCGCCCTGTTTGCACTTCTCCTTTTTATCAGTTTGATAATCTATATCGCTATGCTCCTGAAAAAACGGGCTTTCTATTTTATCAGCATTATTGTTCTTGCATCTTTTTTTAGTCTTATTTTTTTTATGATCAATCCGCAACCCGAAGGAAGCAGACTCGTCGATGATTTTCTTTTTCCGCAAACACGCCTTTGGATTAATACA
>JAFGRV010000261.1 GCA_016934975.1 Spirochaetales bacterium
AGGTATGAGCCATTTCATGGCAAAGTCCTGTTCAGGTTTCCCCCGGAATCTTGAGAATTCCGGAGTTATTCCTCTTTTTTATCGTATTTAAATAGTAGATCACATTTAATGTAAGGAGAAAAAAATGAACAGATCAAAATTTATCTATGTGGTAATCAGCCTATTGTTCCTCTTGATTTTTGCAGGGTGCGAGGCTGACTTAATTAATACTAATATGGAGAACACAAATCAGCAGGAAACAAAAAAGATTGATGCTCTGGTCCCCCTGGGTAGTTCCGGGACTCTGACCCTGTCTCCTGCCCAGGATGGACGGGTTTTCGAAATTGAACCCGACGATGCAGCTGACGACGCCACTTATTTTGCGTCTCAAACCTGGACCTGGAGCGGAAAGGAGGGGTCTGTCCGCAGCCTGCTCCAATTCAACCTGAATTCCCTCCCTTCCAATGCAGTGGTTACCAATGCCTGGCTATACCTGTACCATCATCCGGATATCAGCCACTCTTCTCAATCCAGTTCAAATGCTTCTTACCTGGAAAGGGTGACTCAATCATGGAACGCCGGTATGGCAAACTGGAACAACCAGCCCGCGGTGACAACCACAAACAGGGTGTACCTTTCCCAGGCTACCAGTTCCACCCAGGATTATACACTCAATGTAACCGCCATGATAAACGACATGCGTCAATACGGAAATTACGGAATGAGACTCAAATTGGCTACCGAATCCCGGTACGCGCGCATGTACTTTGCCTCCAGCGATTATACCAATTCCGCTTACCATCCCAAGCTGGTTATTACCTATACCCTCGGAGGGGGTGAAGATTCGGCCACGCCCTTTGACGGGGAACTGGGCCTTTATAGCTTTGCAGTTAATAACGACGTTGCAGATATTGTAAAACACGGTATTACATTCACCATCGCTTATCATGATCCGAAGTATTACAATTCTACTCAACTCGACCCCTGGTTGGACGAGTGCGCTGCCGCCGGACTCAAAGTTGTGCTGCAGGTGCCAGCGGTCTATGTGAACTCCGGTAATATAACGGCCATCCGGACCTTTATAAATATTTTCAAGAATAAACCGGCTGTTGTGGGATGGTACCTTTATGACGAACCCTCTTCCTCCGGACTTAATCTGATCGATATTTGGATACGCTGCACATCCGCTTACAACGCCATCAAGGCACTGGACAGTAAGCCGATGGTGATATGTTTCAACCACACCAACAAGGAGGAAATGGGGAACTTCAAAAATTGCTATGACATCGCCGCCCTCGATATATACGTCTGCTTCAGAGGTGAAGGCGAATACGCCGGGATGTCCTCATTTATTACAGGCGTTGAGAACGGTCAGTATATTGCTTTGAAGGAAGCCGGCAAACCTTATATCATTATTCCGCAGGCTTTTGGCTGGAATCCCGTTAATGGTTACACCGCCCGTCTCCCTACTGATGGCGAAAGCAGGTTCATGCATTACTATCCCATACTGAGGTCTGCCTCGGCAGCCTGCAACTGGTCTCTAAACTATTGTCTGAAATCCCTCCCCCTGATCAAAGAGGCGTATCCGTGGAGCGGAACGACATGGTTGACCAGCGACTACCCCGGCGAGAAAGTATTCATGTGGCGCAGGGAGGAATTTGCTGCTCTACAGCCTGCACTGGCCGCCGGGGCACTCGGCAGCGGGGTTCCCTACTACACGAATCATGTCCTGTCCCAGGTCTTCCGGAATCCAAATACCGGTATCTATTATCTGATTCTCGTGAACGAAAGCGGTAACACTGTCAGCGCGCTTGAGGATCTCAATGTTCCCGGCTACACCCGCGTCCAGTCGCAATTTGATGACTACCATTGGGTCATCAACCTCGACTCCTCACAACGGTTCATCGCAAACCTGAGACCTTACCAGGTTATGATCTTCAAGCTATTACCGTAATCCGGCAACTTTCAACTTTTTTCAGTTTAGAAAGCCAAAAAAACCGCCCTGTAAAATCGGGCGGTTTTTTTTATCACATAATACCGGGCTGCCGGAAGGGCATCCACAATATCCGCCAAACCGTCGCCCTTGGCATCGCCAAAAAGCATACTCTCCGGGATGCATTTCCCGGTATATCATTCTTATTATAAATTTATTTTCATATTAATCTAATTTTAAAATAAAAAAAGTAATCTCGATCCATTCTTGCTGTTAAGGAGAGTTAAATGATTCTATTAATAATTTTATGTACATTACCTATTATTATTTATTTAGGTAATCTGTTACTTGGGAATATCGGCTTACTTTTATTGAAAACAAAAACATATGAAGGTTATACACCATTTGTTTCTATCATTATCGCTGCAAAAAACGAAGAAAAAAATATCGAACAAACATTATCCTGTGTTTTAAATCAAACATATCCCCGGGATAAGTTTGAAGTAATACTTGTAGACGATGCTTCGGAAGACAGGACAAATGAGATTGCTCAAGGCTTTTTAGCAAAATACAGCAATCTTGTTATTCTTAACCAGCCTGCTGTTATTACTTATCAATCCAGAAAAAAATATGCTTTGGAAAACGGCATTAAAAAATCAAGAGGTGAAATCCTTCTTTTTACGGACGCAGACAGCAGGATGTCGAAACACTGGGTAAAAGCCATGATAAGCTGCTATGATCCCGAAGGAACCATAGGCGCCGTATGCTCATTTGTTTGTCTTCCCCATAAAAAGAAAAGCAGTTTATTTATGAGATTTCAGGAGCTCGATTATCTTTCCATCAGTCTGATGGGAGCAGGATATTTTGGTATCGGTTATCCGGCGTGTAATAATGGAAATAATTTTTCTTATCGAAAAAAATTGTTTTATCAGGTTAATGGATTTAATGGAATTGAAAATGTTAAATCCGGTGATGATGATCTGCTCCTTGAAAAATTTACCACGATGACGGATAAAAAAATAGCTTATTGTTATGACAAAAACGCTATTGTCGAAACGGCTCCGGTATATGATATAAAAGGATTATTAAATCAGCGGTCACGATGGGCTTCCAAGGTTTTTATATACAAACGGTTAGTGTATACGATAATGATGCTTGGAATTTTTCTATTTAATTTATTTTTATGTGTAAGCCCGCTTATTCTCTTGTTGTTGCCCCAGTCTCTTTTCCTTGTGTCAGGAAGCGTATTGGGTAAAATTATCCTGGAGGGTATGCTTTTTATTCCCCGGTTACTCCGGTTACATCGCAAAGCATTAATAGCCCATTTATTTCTCCTGTCATTGTTATATGCCCCATATATTGTTTATGTCGGACTCGCGGGTGTTCTGGGCAATTTTGAATGGAAGTCAGACGCTCTTACCAGCCTTGTGAAACCGGGATACGTACATAAATCCTCGGAAGCCAAAGCAGAGAATTTATGAAAAAAGACAATAAGCAACGCTATCCGGTTATTCGTTTAGCAGCTGTTATAAGTATCAGCATTCTCATGATCGCTGTCATGGGCTTAATCACTTTTGATAACAATACAATACTTGTTTTTCAACAAATTGATTATTTTTGTCTATTTATTCTTTTCCTGCTATGGATAGGTCTTAAATTTATCGATACATTATCTCTCTTCCTTTATACAAAGGGTTTTACCAGGGAAATTACCATCTACGGGGCATTTCGTGCTATTTCCATACGAATTTTTTATAATATAATTACACCTTTCAATTGCGGGGGACAGCCGGCAGTAGTAAAAGAATTAACCCGGTATAATATTACATATGGTAATGGTTATTCTATTGTGTTCAATAAACTTTTTATTTATACATGTATAAGTACAACAGGGGGAAT
>JAFGRV010000262.1 GCA_016934975.1 Spirochaetales bacterium
AATTCGGATATATCTTTCAGAGTCCATATATCAAGAAAATGTTTTTCGATTATTCCCTTGCAGCGTCGATAGCTTTTATATGAACTGGTGTATATATCCTTTGATTCGTATGCACAGTCGGCAATTTTATATATGACGAGTTCGGCGAGTCTGCTGCAAATCTGCCTGCTGAAATGTGATCTTTTACGCCCCGTATCAATCAAATCTTCAATTGTATGCACAATTGAACCGGGAATCGGAACATGTACAACCTTGTTTTGAAGACCCAGATTTTCCATTAAAACCGGATATGCACCCGAAGGCGAGAAATCCGCGAAATACTTTACCAACATACCCGCCCCGATATTCGTAATAGTATGGGTTATTCCGGGTCCGTAAAAAAAGCAGGTCCCCGGTGTCAGCTGAAAATGTTTGCCGTCAAGAATCAGGGTCCCTGCCCCGCTTGCAAGAAATTCAAAGGCATAAAACGGGAAATCCGAGCGGTCCACTGAATACCCCTGTATACAATGTTCACATCCACCTGCCACTACCTGCATGGAGCCGCTATCATCATCTTCCGGCGGATGAAAAAACCTTTTTGAGGAGTTGACCTGAATCGAGAAAAAAGGCGGCTCATCGGGTAAAAAGTCAATATCTGACATGTTTTGGTCTATATTATCCATTTCTCTCAGTACTATAATAACTTATGTTAATGTTTTCAATAATAGCAAATCAATAAAATTCTGATATTGACCAAAAATATATCCGGGATGAGTCTGCCGGGTACTGCAATGGCTGCCGAAGAGGCTGCATGATCAGCTGCACAAGCGAAAAATACCGCAAGGCATACGGTTCCTCAAATCATAGTTTCGCTCTCATTCGCTATCATTAAAAACAGATCATCACCCTCCATAACGGAAGCATCCGCGTCCATACACAGCCCGGCATGGGGACATGTTTTACCGGATTCACCGGATAAGACAGGATGTTTGAAAACTTCGTACAAATCCGGCCGCATTCAAGCGACAATCCTGTGCTCTCTTTTTCTTTTCCCTTCATTTTGTAGTCTCACCCGCGCATTGCAAATTTCGCCCATAATTCCTTGAACTATTCCCTGCCAACAGGTATAGTATGTTGTGAGGTAATCAAAATGAGTGAATACGAAACAGTAGACCAGTTAAAAGAAAAGCTTGATTCCCTTCGCCCCTTACCCCCCGGTGTGATAAAAAACCTTCATGAGGATCTGGTGCTCCGCTGGACATATCATTCCAATGCCATAGAAGGAAATACCCTCACGTTAAAAGAGACCCGGGTGGTCCTGGAAGGTATTACTATAGGTGGAAAAACCATGCGGGAACATTGTGAAGCAATAAACCACAGGCAGGCTATTTATTACATCGAAGATATGGTGAAAAACAATGTACCACTTTCCGGATCACAGATTACTTCACTCCATCATCTGATCCTTAAAAACATCGATGATGCCAATGCAGGGGTATACAGGAAAACAAATGTGATCATTTTCGGTGCGGAACATACTCCCCCGGATGCGCTGCAAGTACAAAGCGAGATGGACCGGTTTATCCATTGGCACAATAATGCGGCGCAAAAACTGCATCCCGTGGAACGGGCTGCCATGGTCCATGCAGATTTTGTCAAAATTCATCCATTTACCGATGGTAATGGAAGAACCGCACGGCTACTCATGAACCTTGAACTTTTAAAAGCCGGATTTCCCGCGGCTGTTCTACCCGTGGATGTACGACTTGAATATTATGAAAGCCTGGACATGGCTCATACACAGCAGGATTACAAGCCATTTATCAACCTTATAAAAAAAATAGTGGAACAGAGTTTTGAACCCTACTGGTTTGCACTGGGGGTGAAATAATCCACGGATATTCTATAATTGCGGAGAATTTCAAATAATCCCCGAGGATCAGTATGAAACAGAGCAGTCCTATATAGAAAACTCCAATATCCTGAAAACCCGTTTTTTATTTTGTTAATGAATGTAAATAAACGTCAAGCAAGGCGTTGCCAGAATAAAATGCCAGAATCCTGAATGCGGCCATGACTATTTTGTCCCGCTTTCCTGTCTCTCTTTTTATCTGTGCCCATCCTGCCACCGGAAACGAACATCGATTTTCGGTGAACAGACAGCAAACGAGGTATAGCTTGAGGCTGCCACATCCGCGGAGGCGAATTATAAGTTTCGCTGTCATTAAATAAAAAAAGAGTTATCATATACCCGAAAAGGGAACATGATAACTCCAATAAATGAAAAATAGATCCTGATTAAGATATTAAAATAACCAGGCTGATAATATGATGCTCCTCATAACCCGCTAATAGATAGTACCGGATGATGCAGTTAATGTGATCACATCAAGTTCTGCCCCATCCTCCCGTCTCTCTATGGTGAGGGTATGAGAACCGGCTGACAGATTATTAAAGGTGGTTATATTTAATGTCTGCCATCCGTTTGTAGAGGTATTATTCTGGGTGCTCCATGATCCTGAATCCATTTTGTAATGGAAAGAATCATCATTACCATTCGGCATATCTACCCTTATCTCGAAAGTAACATTTGCTGTTTGTGATAAATTAAAAGAGTATGCTGCCTGGCCGGATGCGCTGTCTGAAGCAGAGCTATTGATCTGATTGCTGCCGTTATTTGGCCATACAATACATTGTCCACCGGACGCGCCACTATCACTTTGAACAGTAAATGGGGAGAAATTCCCCTGACCGGATGCACTTTCAGTCTCGATATCTAAAACATTACTGCCCTGTACCGGGGTAGGAACGGATGTCGGCACAGGTGTAGGAGCAGATGTAGGAGTACTACCCGTACTGATAGTACCTGCTGATGCTGTTAAGGTAATCATATCGAGTTCTGCCCCGTCTTCCCGTCGCTCTATGGTGAGGGTATGAGAACCGGCTGACAGATTATTAAAGGTGGTTATATTTAATGTCTGCCATCCG
>JAFGRV010000263.1 GCA_016934975.1 Spirochaetales bacterium
TCGTCCGTGAGTTCCGTCACGTAAAGGTTTGCTACGAAGGTCCCGAGATTTTTAGCTCTAAAATTGATAATACATACCTCAATCGAAGCTCCGGGACCTCTGCCGGATGCATCTGTCCCGCTTATAACGAGAGTACTATAATTATATCTTACATTCGATATCTCCACAGAGTCCACAAAGCCGTCAGGACCCGCGGAAACGCCGTTCATGCCAATATCCGTAGCGACAATGATCATTCTCGGATCGTAAGTGACAGTAAAGATGTACCCACCGAGTTTTTGTGAACCTGTGTTGCAGAGTACCGATATTCCGAATCCGTCTCCCCTTGCCACATTCACGGTCTCCGGGTTCATAACACAATCCCCGGAAAGAGTTCCGGGAAGAGGAGTTGTCTCGGGGATTGCCGTTGGTATGCCGGTTCCCCATCCTGTCGGTCCGGTTGTGGGAATTGGTGATGTATAAGGATTTGGTGTCCCTTCCGGGAAATCAGTGGGATCAGGGGTTGGGTCAGGTGTTTCATCCGGTGTCGGTTGGGGTGTGTCCGGGCAGCCGGAGAAACCGGCGATAAGGCCTACATAGTATTGGGCAACAAGCAGTGCGTCGACGATATCGATTAAGCCGCTGCAATTGACATCCGCATTATAATCCGCGAATACAACCGGATTCAATCCCACATAATATTGAGCTATAAGAAGCGCGTCGACGATATCCACGCCGCCGCTTAAGTTCACATCTCCCTGTTCCTGCGCGAAAAGCTGCACGGAAGAAAAGCAGAGGAGTGATGTCATACAAAGGATAAAGATTGTCTTTTTTTTCATATAATTCTCCTTTTTTTAATTAAGCCATTCAAAACTTCATGGACTGCCTCTCAATGAAAATCAAATTAGTAATTTTAACCTGAAAAAAATACCGGAAAAAATCATTCCGACACACTAAATCAAATTTAGTCTACAATATAAATGAAAAAAGTCAACAAAAAATCCGTAAAAATAGTTTGCAATGGGAATTAAGGGAATTCATCCTGATATAAAGTGTTAATACCTATATGTCGGGCACCTGGTTTTCCCCTCACTTTATTATCTCTTTTTTGCGGATCGCGCTGCTATCATATCAAAAAAACTGCCGATCATTTTTTGTATCAGTATATCTCTGTCATCCTTGAGAGGACATAACTCTTCCCCCTTGTCACAACACAATTTGCAGCCTCTGCAAACTTTTAGATTGAAATCACTTAAGCGGACTATTTCCGTTTCCACATCTCCGTATGATTCTAATTTTTTTAAGAATTTTTCAGAAGCATCATATGTATGCTTCTTCCGTGCACTACCGACAAACGCCGTCACTTTCATACCTGTTTCCTTTCTCTTACGTAAAAAACATTACCTATAAGCGATACATACTATCGACACTTATAATCCCTTTTGCACAATATGTCCGAAAGACCCCGTACAATCCCACCCTCTGAATTTATTTTGCAATGCAGGTAAAAAAAAATCAAGGATCAGGAGGCTGTTTTTTGTCTTTGTTCATTACCCTGACCCGTTTATAAAGCGGAGTACTTCTTCAGATACCGGCTAAAGACCCCGGAGAAATGATTATCTGTAATGGAATAATTCACAATAAAAAAAATTGTGACTGATAAATTATTTTTTTTTATTGACTATTCACGGTGACTGTGGTAATTTAATACTAAACGATTAAAAACAAATAAATAGACTGGAAAAAAATAGATGATGAAATTAACTCACGTAACCCTCGTTTTATTTTTGTGTGTCATATATTCGTGTCAAAATCCCGATGAACCCATTGACCCGACACCATCCCCGGAAACAACTCCCGGCCAAACAGAATAACCGTCCCCGACTCAGGGAACTATTCCCCCTGTTGTTGTCAATGTGAGGGCAACAAAACTGCAATACACGGATCATATCCGGATAACCTGGGATACTGCTGCGGGAGCAGAAAGCCAAGCGTTTTCTATCCGTTTTGTTCACTAATCTGAACCAAAAAAGAAGGTTCAGACAAAGGCATTACAAGCCCATGTTCTTTGACATAATCTCACAATTTAACTAAGCAGCAGGTTTAAACTGTGATTTTAGAAGATTTTGCTAAGAGTAAATAGGACATTCCACTATCTGATTCTCAATAATCTGCTTTTTCCGTGCTATTTCAAGCTTAGCTCTTACTTCTACAAGATCTGTTTCATTCCCCAAATAAACCTTTGCCGGAGTAGCGAACTTATGAGCATAATGAGTACGAACACTATTATACTCGGGAATCTGTTTCCCAAGATGGGGCAACAATTCTTCGTATCGGAAACTATTGAATGGAAACAAATGCTGGTATTGCAACTTTTTATTGACCGCTTCCTCACCTCCCGGTTCTCCACAACTTGCAATTTTCATGCTGCTGCCAAGGGTAAAAAACTACAGATAATTTTGGTAAGGCCATGCTGGCGCGAGAACGTGATGCGGATGGAGACGGATAATAGAAAAAATGTAATTTAATGTTTTTGTGCAAACAGAAAGTACTATAATAAAAATAAGCGATGGTTAAACTATCAACCTTAAAAAATAAAAAGTGGAATATTTATGAAAAAGAGGACGTTTGTTATATGACTGTCATTTTATCTTTAAACAATCTGTGTTACTATAGGCGAAAATCGCAGGTTTTATTCCAAGATTTTCGGCCCGTAACACTGAGCGTTGGCCCGCATCTATGTCTTGACTCATAGATAATTTCCAGGTGTCAAGAAAAATATAGGTTTTTTATATTGGGTTGTGGGCCGTAGGCCAACGCTGTATACATCAGTGAAATCTGTAGTTTAAATACTTTTTGTAATCTTACCCAAAAATCTACGATTTTGACAACAGAAAATGTATCCCTATATGTCACATCAACATAAACCATACTTCCGGAGAAATCACAAATTTATCCTATACACTAAACGGCTCCATAGACGGCTGGGACCACGCAGCGGCCTGTTTTATCGGTGAGGACGATGTGTCTGACATCGAATCCTTTGAGTATGACGGAAACGGGAACAGGACAAAACTGATGCAGAACGGAGACGAGTACCGTTACACCTAAATAATTGTTCCGATTGGAATTATTGGCTGTGTTTTATTTATTCCCCTCGCAGCTATATTTTTGCGCCCATAAAAGAAATTAAAAAACAGTTATTCCCATTTTTAGGGAATCACCAACTTGTATTCTCCGTGTATATAATTATTGCAAATCCACTTTTTTCAAGTTATAATTTAACCAATGGGTGATTCATCATTAAAATTTACTACCAGCGATTCATTTAAATTGGCAAAGAGTGATACACCTACCGAGAATCAAACAGTATTAAAAAAATGTGGAGTATGTAAAAGTGAAAACACTGTCCGTATATTTTTAAAAGGTGGAGGAAGTATAATCGGGTACTGGTATGATGAAGAATTTAAATGTCTTGATTGTGGCAAA
>JAFGRV010000264.1 GCA_016934975.1 Spirochaetales bacterium
ATTCCCGGAGCCACCCGTTACATTGTCCAAAGAGATACTCAAAAAAACGGAAGTTTTTCCGTTTCATCGGGACAGCTCACCAACACCGTTTATTATGATACAAATGTCGCTTCCGGCCAGGGATATTTTTACAGGGTTATCCCCGCAAACCAGAGTTTCCTCCCAAGTGAAGCAAATTATGCTAAAATATCGCCATTTCCTCCTCCCGGGACTCTCGCAGGGAGTGTGGATACCCCGAATCATGCCACTGATATCGTATTAAAAGGGGATTACGCCTACGTCGCAGACTTCGAATCCGGTCTCCAGATTATTTCCATAGCAAACCCGGGCAATCCGACAATTGTCGGTTCAGTCAATACTCCTGGTAATGCCAGGGGAATATGTATAAGCGGAAATTATGCTTATGTCGCCGATGACGGTGAAGGAGTACAGGTTATTGATATTTCAACACCAACTGCTCCTGAAATACTCATTAATTATATAATACCGGGAAGTTCCTGTGATGTGGATATTGTGGGAAATTATGCATATGTTGCGGCTGATGATGAAGGGCTCTTTATCATTGATATATCCGACCCGGGAAGCCCTCTCCTTCAAGGTATTTACGTTACCCCCGAGAGCGAGGCCATGGGTGTAAAAGTCGAAGGAGATTATGCCTACTTAGCCGATGGTGAAAACGGCCTTTTAGTCATTGACATTACAGATCCGGAGAATCCGGATTTACATGGATCCTGTAATCCGGTGAGTTTTAATTTTGCCTCGGACCTGGCCATTAAGGATAATAAAATTTATATGGCAGACGGGACATCGGGTTTACAGATTATTAATGTTACCAATCCCGCTCTTCCCTTTCTCGCCGGTTCCTTTGATACGGAGGGAACAAGTCTGGCAACACGTGTGGCCCTTTATGGAGATTATGCCTATGTTGCCTATGATATGGAAGGACTTCATATTATTAATATAAGTGAAACCCCGGAACCAGTCCTTATCGAATCATATAAGATAACAGGGAGAGCCCTGGGGTGCGCGACAGACGGAGAATTCACCTATATCGCCTATGATGTAAACGGGATGCATATTATACATACGGCAACCCCTGCAGAAATGGAAGAAGTTGCATCATTCCCGGCTTGCAGCGGAGCAATAGATGTTGCTATCCGGGGAGATTACGCCTTTGTCGCGGATGAAAGCCACGGTTTTTACGCATTAAATATATCAAATCCGGAATCACCCTCCCAGACCGATTCAATTTCTTTTTCCTATCCCGGACAAAGAGTGGAGAATGTCGAACTCTGCGGTGATTACGCATTTTTAACGGGATATAATATTGGTCTTATCGTAGTTGATATAGACAATCCATACGCAATAGAAGAAATAGGGTGGCATAGTATTGACTATACTACACGGTCGTTCATTTTCGGGGATTATATTTGTTTGACATACCGGGATAGTGTCAACTCCGGTATGGAAATTCTCATCATCGCGGATCCTTTCGCTCCCCAAACTATAGGAAATCTTACAGCCACGAAGGGTTTTGCTTACAATCCCATTGTTCTGGGAAACCGGGCATATATTGCAGATGGGAGTGCCGGAATTACCGTTGTAGATTTTTCTGATCCGGAAGAGCCCTCGATAATCGAATTCGAAAATTGCGCCACCCCGTCGGCAGCTGTGCATGTCATCTCTGACGGAACATATCTCTACGCGGCAACCGGGATTTCGGGGATACAGATTATCGATCCGGAAGAATCTGAAATTATCGGTTCATATGAAACAGACGGCGCCATAAATGTCGAACTCCAGGGCGGCTATGTATATGTGACAAATGGCTATAACGGAATAACAGGGATTGATATGACAACACCCACAGATCCCCTTCCCGCGGGAGTATACGATCCAAATTATAATCTAAAGAGTATTACTGTTTCCGGCAAATACGGGTATGCTGCCGCATCAACAAAGGGCCTAATTATTTTAGATTTATTTCCCCGGGATGAATAAAGACAACCGATATTCATTATCTTCATCTGAAACAAACTTCATCATTACCCGGGAAGCGCCCGCAACCCCAATCATGCTTTCAAGAAAACTTGTACTCATGTTACATTTTTATATAAAAGGAACCTGTATTTCGCTTTTACCTCCCCCCGGATGTTTATAAGAAAAGGATCCTGGAAATAATGTAAAGAGGTGAGTCCAAATCTTTGTTATAAAACAGAGACAGGGCGAATAATGGCATTTGTATTAACCTTCTGAAAAGAAAAGATTCTCATATAATTGACAGTTACCTGAATGTTATGATAAAAATAACCATGACAAAAGCACAAGGTATTGCCCAACAAATAAAAAAAGCAAACGGAGACAAACTTTCATTAAGAAGGAAGGAGATCTCCCATTCTGTTCCTTGTGTAGGTAACAGAAAAGCAGGGACAAAACCTGTTGATGTGAGCAACTTAAGAGAGATAATCTCTATTGATCCTGTTAAACGAACATGCAGAGCAGAATCCGGCGTGACATTTTCCCAATTGGTAAAAGAAACTCTCAAATATAATCTTATCCCCCTCTGTGTTTCCGAATTAAAAGATATTACCATAGGTGGTGCAGTCTCCGGTACTTCCATCGAATCAATGTCGTATAAATACGGAGGATTTCATGACACCTGTTTTGAATATGAAATAGTCACCGGTAAAGGCGAAATTATTCGTTGTACTCCGGAAAATACTCCGGAACTTTTTGAGGCTATCCATAGCTCTTTCGGGACCCTCGGCATTATTACCCAACTTGCGTTTCATCTTATTCCGGCTAAACCCTACGTACGCATGGAATACATCCATTTTAACAGTTTTGAAGCCTTTAGCCGTGAAATCTATGATCATTACCAATCACAGGATATTGATTTCATGGATGGAATTATTCATTCTTCCAGGGACTTAATTCTCTGCCTCGGTACCTTTGTGGATAATGCCCCATATATCCATACCTATACTAAAAATATTTTTTATAAAAGCACGATTAAACGGAAAGAGGATTATATTCCGGTTTATGATTACTTTTTCAGGTATGACTCGGATTGCCATTGGATAACAAGAAATTACGGATTGGAAAATCCTCTCCTGCGCTCCCTTTTAGGTCCTTTTTTATTAGGATCAGATAAGCTGATCTTATGGGCAGAACGCCTGCCATTTTTAATGAGACGTCAAAAACCGGATGTTGTGGTAGATGTTTTTATTCCACTGCGAAATGCAGCCGCATTTTATGAATGGTATCTGGAAACCTTCAATTATTTTCCATTATGGATCGTTCCCTATGCATCAAAAAAGTTTTATCCCTGGATGAATCCCGATCATGTGAGTGGTTTGCCAAACACGCTATTTATTGATTTTGCTATCTATGGATTCAAACAGCCGCGAAATCACATTAATTACTATAAAATCCTTGAAGAAAAGGTTCAGGAACTCCAGGGTTTTAAAGCACTTATTACACACAATTACTACAAGGAAGATGATTTCTGGAGTATTTACAACAGGCAGGTATATCGTGAATCAAAGAAACGCCTTGATCCGCAAAATATCTTTAATGATCTTTATATAAAACTTCATCAGAGATAACAAAATCAGCATTTATTTCCATGATATGTAAGGCGGTAGAAACATGATGAGTCGGGATGAAACATGGTCTCCGGCAAGCTGGCGGCAGAAAAAAGCATTACAACAGCCTGATTATATTGATCCGGGGAAATATGAAAAAATCCTCGGACGACTCAATTCATTACCGCCTCTTGTCTTTCCCGGAGAGGTGATAAAATTAAAAAATAAAATAGCCCTGGCAGCACAAGGGGGCCAGTTTATTCTCCAGGGGGGAGACTGTGTGGAACGGTTTTCCGATTGTAATGAAAAAACAATCATGAATAAAATAAAAATACTTCTCCAGATGAGTGTGGTCCTTACCTATGCTTCCGGGAAACCGGTCGTAAAAATCGGCCGGATCGCCGGACAATTCTCCAAACCAAGATCCCGGAATTTTGAAAAGGTTGATGGTGTTGATATCCCTGTCTACAGAGGGGACAGTATTAATAGCTACGAACCGATCGCCGGGGAAAGAATTCCGCGGCCTTCCAGATTATTGGAGAGTTATTTCTACGCATCCTCCACCATAAACTATATCCGCGCGATGATTGACGGAGGATTTGCGGATTTGCATCAACCCTATAATTGGAATCTTCACGAAATAGAGCAGACCGGAAAATGGAAAGAATACAGCGGTATTGTGGAACAAATACTTGATGCCATCAGGTTTATGGAATCTTTCGGCGGTGTGTACACGGAAAAACTGGGGAGGATTGAGTTTTATACATCCCATGAGGGACTGCATCTGGGGTACGAAGAGGCGATGACAAGAAAGGATACTATCACCGGAGAATATTTTAATCTCGGAGCTCATATGATCTGGATCGGGGAGCGTACCCGTGAAATTGACGGAGCTCATGTAGAGTATTGCAAGGGTATTTCAAATCCCATCGGGATCAAGATCGGACCGTCGATGACAAAAGATGAACTTATCAACCTCCTGAAGTACCTGAATCCGGAAAATGAACAAGGACGGATTACCCTTATTACACGTCTTGGTGTCAATAATGTGAGAAAAGTCCTCCCCGGCCTCATTAATTCCATAAATCAAAAAAAACTGGAAGTAACCTGGAGCTGTGATCCGATGCACGGGAATACGGCTCTCACAAAAGAAGGACTTAAAACAAGGAATTGTGAAGATATCCTTACGGAACTCAAAGAAACCTATATGATACATAACGACCATAAGGCTTGCCTTGGGGGGGTCCATTTCGAACTCACAGGAGAGGATGTTACCGAGTGTACCGGCGGAGCAGTAAACCTCAAAGTCCATGATCTTTCCCGTAATTATCAATCCTTTTGCGATCCACGGTTAAATTACGCACAGAGCATGGAGATCGCTTTTTTAATCGCGAAACTGATTAAAAAGGAGAATGAATAACTTTTCAGCTATCCTCTTTTTGCACAGGTTGATGAAGAAATGTCTCCAGGCGGTTACTCCCTTTTTTCTGTTCGGCGATTACTGCCGGGCCGCCCATACAGCCCCCTTCACAGGACATTACCTCCACGAGATTTCCCGGACATCCCTCTTTGCCGTAGCGGTTCAACAGTTTTACACTCTGTCGTGTAAAGCCATTAATAAAAACAGGCTTCACATCGCATTCTCCTTTCAGGCGATGCTGTATTGCAGCAGCCACTCCTCCGCTTTGGGGGAATCCCCGGCCTTGTGAGGTGGGTACGCCGATGTCCAACTCACTCTCATCGCATTTCTCTATATCGATATTCAACGCATCCAGAAGACAGACGAGTTCCTCGAAGGTAAGAACATAATCAACAATTTCATTGCTTAAATCCTCATGTTTTTTCGCGACACATGGACCGATAAAAATTCGCTTTGCTCTGGGAAACTTCTCTTTTGAAAGATGTGCCGTATATGCCATCGGTGTTTCTGCATCTGAAACATAGGGTAAAAATGCCTGAGCGTGCTTTTTAACCGCTTCTATATAGGCGGGGCAGCACGAAGTACCCATGAGCTTTTCGCCTTTTTTCAGGCGGCCGAGGAATTCCTTTGATTCTTCTTCGATTGTCACATCTGCACCGAGAGCAACTTCTACAATATAGGTAAATCCGATCTGTTTCAAGGCCCCGGCTATGCGGTGTATCGTCGTATTAAACTGTCCGATAATAGAGGGGGCGATCATTGCCACAGATTCATTTCCCCTTTTTATTATATTGATAACATCCACAACCTGTGATTTCTCCATCACTGCCCCAAAGGGGCAGGCGCGAATACATTTCCCGCAGAAAATACACTTATTATAATCAATATTCTCCCTGCCTTTTTCATCTTTACTAATAGCCCCTACCGGACATGATTCTTCACATGGGACAGGAATATATATGATAGCGTGAAACGGACAGACAGCCATACATTTACCGCAATTGATGCATTTCTCCGAATCAATAAAAGCGTGGCCCTCTTTTTTCGATATAGCATCTTTGGGGCAGTTCACAATACACGGTCGTGCCACACAATTCCGGCACATATTCGTCACCACATAATTCGCCCTGACACATGATCTGCATGCCTCATCAATAAATGTCAAAATCGGAAATCCGGGTTTTTCTCTGGCTAATGCGAGGTTTGCATATTCGGAAAGAAGCAGCTGATCGATTTCAAACTCATTCTCCAGGCTAAACCCCAGCAAAGCGATTGTTCTGTATTTGATAATTGCTCTATCTTTATGAACGCAACATCGATACGGAGATGCATCTTTGGGTACTATTTCCAGGGGCAATCTGTTTATTTCATGTATGAGGGTATCTTTAAAATGGAATCGTGCGAGGTGAGTCAAAATTGTGCGCTTAATATACATTGTTTTATTTTCTAAAAACATTCTTTTTCCTCCTGAAATCCCGGATTTTCTCCTCTTTACAGAGTAAATGACCACTTTCAAGGGAACTGTTCCCTTGAAGGTGGAGATTATTCGAAAACATAAGGATTATTAAATATAATATAAATGTAGAAGTTTTACGAGTATCGTGATTATAAATGCTTTTCAATTTTTGCGATAAAATCATCCAATTTATAAGGTTTTACCAGGAAATCAATAAATCCATATTTATAGTATTCATCGATGACCGGATCCCCTGTATAACCACTCGAAACAATTGCCCGTACACCGGGATCAATCTTAAGAAGCTCTTCCATTGTGCTCTTCCCGCCCCTCCCGCCTTTTATAGTGAGATCAATAAAGAGTAAATCAAAAGGTGTTCCGTTTTCCAGAGCCAGTTTATATTTATCTATCGCTCCATCCCCTTCTTTTACAACATCAACAGTATGCCCCATATTTGTCAGGATCTTATGTAATACGGAAAGGATATGCGGATTATCATCCATAATAAGTATTTTACATTTTTTTACTTCTTTTGGTGAGAATGTCATAGCACTAATTTCTTCCTTCATATTCAATTTTAGTATATTACATATCGACAAACTAGGCAATACTCTTTTATTACGAGAGAATTGCGATGTAGTATTAAAATATTTCATACCAGGATTATTATAGATATAAAAAGTAATTGAAACTCCCTGTAATGAAATGTTGTTATTTGTCAATATCAAAGATTATATCAAAAATATCATTTTACAAAAAAAAAGTAAAACAGAAATTTTCGGGTAGCTTTAATATCTTTTTTATGCTATTATTTTGGATATTCTTGTTTTTTTACAAGAATCTAAGGCATAAGTGAGAAAAGCCTGTTCCCTTTATAAATAAAATTTGAAACTGATTAAACCGGAGAATTATTAGTAAGCTTAAGCAAGATAAATCGATTGATTAATATTATGAACGTATTACAATGAGAATATGAGAAATAAACTAAAGGAAATATTAAACGATGCCCTTATTCAGATACTAAAAGAAATCGGAATAAAAGATGTTGTTGGTATCGAAGACCCCAGAACAGATTTAACATGTGAAATTATAATTACGATTGGTATTACCGGAAATCTAACAGGTACAATGATGTTAAAAAGCGACCGGAAAAGCGCACTTGGTGTTTCGCAAATGATGCTCAACAAGATTAATCATTTTCCGGAGGGCGATGACTTCTCAGAGTCGCATCAGGAAGCGATACGGGAAATCATGAATCTTATATCTGCAAGATCGTTAATGATTTTATCCGAACAAAAAATTGATTGCAATCTTACCCCCCCGACTCTCATTATGGGAGAAAATATAAGTCCTTCTATGTATAATATATCATATTCTGTTAATACAGCAGTTACGGGTAACTTTGGTACTTTATATCTGTTTTTTGGTGTAAAAAAAGATGATTTTGCAGATGAACTATGAAATCAAATAAAAATAGATAAATCTCGAATGGAGAATGAAATTATATGAATGGCTGGCAGGCCTGAATGGATAACAAAATTAAAAACAAAGCCGGACTGACTGATGAGGCAATTGTATTACTTATAAAAGATTTTACCTGCCTTACAGCTATTGACAACGACCTGGAAAACAGAACTCTTCACTATGTACTTGATGGTGATGATTATGAGGTTTTAGCTGAACTTGAAATACTCGATATTTTCTTTAAGGCTCCTTTTTTTGCTCCAAAACTTAATTCAACTAAAACAAGAAATGCATTATTTAAAATACAAAGCGAACAAAGTGAAGAATTTCTCCATCGCCTGGGTAATGTTTATCACGCTCTTATGAATCCCCTGAATCCGAACCATTTGATGCCCCAACGCCTGAAATCACCTTCATGGCTGGAAGCGCTTCTCCTTTTCTCCTCTTCTTCTTATAGCGGAGACCTTAAAACATATATCCAACTCAAAATTGTTGAAAAAATCCTCCTGGCAGCAGAAGAAGGTCCGGACATAATGGTAGAATATATTTTTCTCACAGACCCGACTGATTTTACCAATTGCAGAATTATAAAAGCATTTTTCTCTCTTACCGGATTTACAGGTTCAGTTATTGACCATATTCAGTTTATCAGGAAAGCCCTTACTCATAATGATAATAATATAAAATTTAGAGCCTTAAGAAATATAAGAGCCCTCTCTCTCCCGGCCGAGTCTCTCCTTTCTGAA
>JAFGRV010000265.1 GCA_016934975.1 Spirochaetales bacterium
CGGGAAGATGTACTGCTTGAAATTGATATATGGAATATTAGAAATATTGCTTAAATTGTTGATTTTTTTATCAACATAAATATGGGATAATGCAAGGATAGTTAAAAATGAAGTTATTTAATCCTATATATAATCTTTTCCTCTTTTCGATTCCTAATTTTTCAAGGTATATTTTTGTGATAGCCAATCAATCAATTTATCCTGAATCTCTATACGGCCAAATGCTACTTTTATATAAGAATACATAAATTTTTCCTCAAAGTGAGCAGTAAGTTTCTGTTCATAATCTACTGTCAATATCTTACCATTCAGGGTTTCGCCTTTAATTGGGAACTTTTTCTTTGAAGTTGCTTTAAACCCTATTTTGTTATTAAAAAGCTCATTACCGATTGCTCTCCTAAAAGTATGGTTATATGTACTTTTTAAATCCTTGAATCGTTGGTTCAAGTCTCTTGTTTCACCTACATAAAGTGGTTTTTCATCTTCCCATATAATATAAACACCGGGTGCCCCCGGAGGGTAAACTTTATTACGTTCTGTAAATTTAATCCTTTTTCTTCTTCTGTTCATTGTCCATCATAAAACCTGTACTATTTTTATTCCCGGAATTTCAGTTTTAAACTAAGGTGAAAAAAGGTAGTTACAATAAATAAAAAGTTCGTATTCACCATTTTCTCCCCCGGACAAACTCGACGGTGCTTCGCGCCGACTGCCTGCATTCGCTTAATTTTTCAGCGAATACAGACATGTTGATTCAGAATATACTCTAAAACAGCGGATAAATAAAGGGCGCGAGGGTAGAGGTCGCTACTATGAGTATTGTAATAATAAGCAATATTACTATGATTGGAATTATCCACCATGCTTTATTATCCATGGCAAATCCGAAGAATTCTTTTAGTAGTTTTCCCAGGTGTCGCAATAAACGCATACTTACTCCTATAAAATAAAATTGGAAGATAAAACGAAGTTTTATCAATACTCCTATAAAATAAAATTGGAAGATAAAACGAAGTTTTATCAATACTCCTATAAAATAAAATTGGAAGATAAAACGAAATAGGTTATTTTTAATCGAGGACCGTATCGTACGTCCACTTTTCATCTGCTTTCACATCCGGTTGTTCTTCTTTGAACAACACGTATGAACCGAGGACAAGGCAATCCATCCGTGTTCTCATAAAACATCTGTATGCATCTTCCGGAGTACAGACGATAGGCTCGCCCCGGATATTAAATGAGGTGTTTATGACAATTCCATACCCGGTCTGTTTCTTAAAGGCTTTAATCAAATCGAAAAACATCGGATTGTATTTGCCATTCACCGTTTGTATCCGCGCCGAATAATCTACATGTGTAATAGCTGGTATGTCGGAACGTTTTTTATGAATACGGTCCCGTAATGTCGAATTATCGTTATTATCCGTGTCGATGCACCGGTCTTTTTTTACCTGTGCGACTAATAACATGTAAGGTGACGGTGTGTCGAGTTCAAAGAAATCGGAACATACCTCTTCGAGACAGGATGGGGCAAAGGGCCGGAAGGATTCCCGGAACTTTATTTTTTTATTCATGATCTCCTGCATCTCGGGTGACCGGGCGTCTCCGATAATCGAGCGCCCTCCCAGGGCCCGGGGGCCGAATTCCATTCTTCCGGTAAATAATCCGATTACTTTCCCGTCATCAATCAGTTTGGCGATTTTATCGGCCCATTCATCATGGGAGAGCAGATGAGCTTTGTAATTTTCTTTCTCAATAAAACTTTTAATATAATCATCGGAAAAACCGGGTCCCAGATACGAGCCGGACATGGAATCGTTTTTATTATCAGCCTTGCGTTCATTCTCCATGAGCTGATAATAAACAAAAAGCGCGGCACCCGGTGCTCCCCCTGCGTCTCCGGCAGCCGGTTGAATCCAGATATCCTTAAAAAGTCCCGACTCATGAATCTTTCCGTTAGCCACACAGTTTAAAGCCACACCCCCCGCCATGCAAAGGTAATCTTCTCCGGTCACCTCTTTTGCGTGGGCTGCCATTTTCAGGACGATCATTTCGGTCACTTCCTGGACGGACCTGGCCAGATCCAGTTCGCGTTGTGTAATCGGGGCTTCCGGTCTGCGCGGCAAACCGTCAAACAGACGGGCAAACTTCCCGTTTGTCATGGTAAGTCCGCCAAGATAAGCAAAGTATTTCATGTTAAGCCTGAATGATCCGTCATCTTTTAGATCCAGGAGATGAGTGAGAATACGGTCGACATATGCCGGGTTGCCGTAGGGAGCAAGACCCATGAGTTTGTATTCTCCCGAATTCACCCGGAATCCGGTAAAGTAGGTAAAAGCCGAATAGAGAAGTCCCAGGGAGTGTGGAAACCTCATTTCTTCGATAATGGAAATCTTATTCCCGTCTCCCTTCCCTATGGCGCTGGTTGTCCATTCGCCCACGCCGTCTACGGTTAGTATGGCGGCTTTGTCAAAAGGCGACGGAAAGAAAGCGCTCGCCGCATGAGATTGATGGTGTTCCAGGAAATAAACATCGTCGGGAACATCCACACCGAATTTTTCCAGCGTTTCTTCGATAATGAGAGGCACCCACAGTTTTTGTTTTAACCAGACCGGTAAGGCGGTTATTGCGGACCGGACACCATGGGGTGCGATACTGAAATAGGTTTTTAAAATACGTGAGAATTTTCGAACAGGTTTATCATAAAAAACAACCGCATCCAGATCTTGTTTACCGATATCACACTCTTTAAGGCAATATTCTATCGCCTTTTCAGGGAACATATGGTCATGTTTTATTCTGGTGAACCGTTCTTCCTGCGCCGCCGCCTTGATTACTCCGTCGGTTATGAGTGCCGCGGCAGAATCATGATAGAGTCCGCTTATTCCAAGTATATTCATTAGTATTGCCTCTTACATTGTTCGCTGTCAAAACTTCCCGAATACGGACTCCAGCAGCTTTTTCCCGTGTCGGGGAATTTCCTGTTAAGGGGATCTTTTCCTGATAATAAGAGAATAATTCTTCCCGGAATAAAACATAAAAAATAAAAGGGTACCAGGAGTAACCAGGTAAGTATGATTCCCACCCATTTTATTACTTTCTCCTGTATCCGGATAAGTCCTTTTTTTGCAGGTGGTATGAAAAGCCCGAGAATAAGAACGATTATACCCGACCCCCCGATAATAGAGCCGAATAGTTCATGGTGAAGATATAAAATAAGAAAAAGACCAAAGAGTATCATCACGAGAGATTGAATAATTATCCGTACTATCGTGTGTTTTTTCATGATTACTCCTTATGGCCTTTTATAGTGTCTGTATGTTGTTTTTTTTCCGGTCGAAAGTAAAAGTTAGTATAGTTGCATGTATTGGAAATGTCAAGAATTCATTTCCTTTAATTTAAGGGGTTCCGGAAGAGTGGCACTGTTTCGATAAAAAATAATATAAAAATCTCAGCTTTGTCCCTGTAATTCGTTGATAAACTGAATGGCCAGGCATTGTACCTAAAACTATTATCAAAATACCTGGATGTTTCCAAATTGTAAGCAGAGGGAAAATAAGGTTATGCGTATTCCTTGCTATTAATGTATTTTAATTCTTATCTTATTTCACTTATAAAACTTCATATAAGGAATTAATTTTTCATTCTGATTTTTATGAGTTCCGTCGTAATTCAGGGTAACAACAGGTATTCCTGTTGTTTTCTCTATGAGTCCGTTCATCTCTTCCGTGACGATTCCGGCGCTGCAGAAAGCGGGCATTGTCTGAACAAATAACCGGATACCCGGATAATGATTTTTAATGCCGTTAAGAATAAGAAGATTATCCGATGATTCGCCGTTCTGACCGATTTTTACCTTGTATGAACGAAGGACTTTCTTGTAATCAAACTCCCAGTTTATTGGTGGTTCATGCAAGATCTCACTAAAATATTTGGAATAATTCTTTTCCAAAGTGGCAATGAAGGATATTAATAGTTTTACCGATAGTGCGTCGGTATACGTTCCCGCCCATAGTGAACGCTCGACCTCAATATTGGCCATCACTTTAACCATTTCACTTAATGGCGTAATGACCACTTCTCCACCATTTTCTTCGATGAAGCGGATGAGGTCCTGGTTCATTATTTCATTATCCCGCACATACATATCCCCGAAAATAGCGATCTGTTGTCTTTTCCCTGGTATTGTTTTTATCTTTTTGAAGAGATGGACAACCTTTTTTACGCTTCTTTTTTTATTCCGGTTTCCGAGAAAAGTATTATAAAAAATTTGAAGGGATTGTTCGATAACTTTATCTGTCGTCCCTTTCTTTTTTTCGTACGGTCGTATTCTACACCCCATTCTCCGGAGCATTCCCCCGAAGTAATGGGCAAAAAACGCCTCTACGGTTATTTTGGGTGAAAAATCCTTGAAAGTGAAATCCCCCAGGTATATGGAGACTTTTTCCATATTTTTCCCATATGATTCAAAAACGCTTTTTATAAAGTAGGGATACATTTTGATATTACAGGCGAGATTAGATTCAAATACCCACACACTGATGTTTTCCGGTTCAAGATCGTGGATTTCGATATAATCAATAAGACTTTGGGCGATGATATTCACTGGAATACACATCCCTGTATTGGTACTTGGGCCATTTTGAATTGCCTGCTCTGTTAATGGGACCATCCGGGCATCAATACCGCTCCGTAAAAGAACAGCTTCGATGAGTTTTATATTTATATGATCCCAACAAGGTATCAGGAGGATTTTCTCCCCTATGTTTTTGTTCATGACAGGATTAACCGGCAGCCCGCTTTTTTTAATTATCTCCTCTTTTGATGCGCCATAATGATTTTGAAAAGAACGGACCGCGGCCTCTACCCGGGTTTCATACCCCACACTGGAATCATGTTCATCCAACTGAAGGATAAGGTACGGTTTATTGTAGCTGTCCATAATTCTTTTAAAATATTCAATGGCGAAAGAATCCGGACCGCATTTAAACGAAGTAATATAGACCGGGTATAACCCGTCCGTTTTAGCCGCTATTAAAGCAGACTCAAGGATTTTTGAGGCGTAATGCCAGTGGAATTTCCCCAGTAGGTCGTGAATTTCTTTTGTATCAGCTTTCTCGTATGAAAGCATATCCTGGTAAAATGCTTTAATTTTCAGATTCTCAAAGAGAGTGGGGATATGCTTGTTCATCCCGGGATCAAGGATTGTGTACGGCCTGCCAAGAAATACAACGCTGATGGTTTCCGTACGTTCAAATTCTCTTTTAAAAATATTTTTTAGCTTCTCTTTACTTTCTTTATAGAATGAGAGGGCTTCATGATACGCGAAGTAGACCGCCCAATATGAGCTTTTTATAATCGGTTTTAAGACTCTCACCAGGTCCGAGGTAATAACAAAGTCTCTTCTGTCAATCACCTGTATGATTGTGCGGCCTTCAAGGTGAAGACTTTCTATTGACGCCGCCAAAGAGGACACATATTGGGTGAAATAGCAATATTTTTTCGGGTTTTCTTTATCCCTGGTTTCCAGGTAGATGGGTAAAAATATATAGTCTGCCTTGTCTGCGAGCCAGGAAACATGTCCGATAAACGCGGTAACAGGAGCGCAAAACTCGGCACTGGTTATCTTCTTACCCTCTTTGATTGGTTCTTTGACACCGGAGCTGGAGATGACTTTCACTTCAAGGGTATTAAAAAAATGTTTCCATAGCACTCCTTCTTCGGCTAAAAAAAGGGCTTCCGGAATCCCGATTGTTTTATCTGTTTTATATCTTTTCGGGGTATTGGATAACGTAAATATTTTTTTGTGTTCTTTTACCAGATTAAATGTATCTGCTTTGTTTTTTATATATTCCTTTGTATTGAAATCCCGTCCGCACAAAAAGCCGAAAGCAACAACCTCAC
>JAFGRV010000266.1 GCA_016934975.1 Spirochaetales bacterium
CCGATATTCCCAAGTAACAGATTACCTAAATAAATAATAATAGGTAGTATACATAAAATTAATAATAAAATCATTTAACTCTCCTTAATAATAAGAATGGACCCATGTTACTTTTTTTATTTTAGAATTAGAATAATAGGAAAATAAATTTATAATAGGAATGGCATAAGCTTTCACAATGTTATATGGTGAGGCCCCGGTTTTCACATGACATTATACGAAAGTGTTCTTCGTCCGTGTGTTAATACCACGTGGTTTTCATTAATTAAAAATTTTTTTTCATCCAGCTACATCGTATTAAATAAAAAATAATAAATTGATAATCCATTTATAACACTAAAAATTAAAATTTAAAATAAAGGAGGATACTATGTTGTTATCAGATTTACATATTCATTCAAATTTTAGCGATGGAAAGCATTCTATTCATGATATCGTCACTTTGTATGGGAATGCCGGATTCGATGTTATTGCTATTACCGATCATATAACGGAAAATAGTACATTCATAGGAAGAATGTCCAGAAAACTTAACAAGTCACTTACCCCTGATACTTTTGCCTTATATATCGAAACGATCAATATGGAAGCAGTTCGTGCATGGCGGGAGTATGGGATGATTGTCATTCCCGGTATGGAAATAACTAAAAATTCTATTTCTCCATTTAAATCTGCACATATAGTAGCTCTTAATATTACCGAACCAATCTGTGCAGATAATGATTCATTAATTATTCTAAAAGAAATCCGGGAGATGGGTGGTTTATCTATAGCAGCGCATCCGGTTTTTACCCAACGCCCGGATATACAGACCTTTCATCTCTGGGCAAGGCGGAATGAATTAAAGGATTATGTTGATGTATGGGAATTGGGGAATAAATGTTTTTTTGCAAAAAATGCAGCCAGGAAGACAGGTTTTCCATTTATGGCAAACAGTGATTTTCATCACTATACTCATTTGACATCGTGGAAAACCCTCATCGATGCAAAACGAAATAAAGAGGATATCCTGAATGCTTTAAAAAAACAACAGATAAAATGTATCTTTTTTAATACCGAAGAACGAAAGATACAAAGACTTGTGTCGGACTATGTCGCATGACTGCGAAGATGTCGCATGAATGCGAAGATGTCGTAATGGTTTCCTTTTTCTTTATATCAGAAGGAAATAGGCATAATTGATGGTTTGAAAGTTTTAGAAAAATAAATTAATTTGGAGTATATAAATTGTCGAAAATATACTAAACTATAATGCTATTATTCCGTAGATGCTTGTTTTTTAACAAGAATATACGGAATAATAGCGAAACACAGGTTCGCGAGAAAAAAAAAATTTCGCAACGGCAACGTTGTAATAGATTAATTATTTGGGTTGCGGGCGTGCCTGCGTAATGTATGTCATTCATCGGATGGCGGTCACTTTTTTGATATGGAGGAGGCATATATGTCATATACACTTATTAAAGGAAGCTTTCATATATATTACCCGGAAAATCCTTTGAGCGGACCGGAACCGGACGGAGACACACTTAAATTTGAACCCGACAGTCGTGACCTCATCTACAGCCTCCCCAGGGCAAATAAATCTCCGAAGTTTACAAAAAAGGGAATCACAACAATACGCTTCGAAGGAATTGATGCTTTGGAAACGCATTTTCCCATAGAAGGCGAAGAATATCATCAGAATATGAAACTTGCCATTGCGGCCAGAGACAAATTACTTGACCTGGCGGGGTTTGGTATGGTGACCTATTGGGAAGAAAAACCGAATAAAGTGAAATCCGTGGAATATCATCCGATCCGCGGATATCTTCTCTCTAATGGATTGGATATCTACGGACGAACCATTGCCTTTGTCTTTATCGGCGATCATCCGGAGGTAGACGGAGCAAAATTATTTGTCCGGCCTGAGATGATCGAAATGAGCCTTAATACTCTGATGTTAAAAAAGGGGTATGCGTATCCTGCTTTTTATTTATCATTGCCGGCAGATTTACGCATGTACCTTAAATCAATAGCGGAGAGTGCCCGGAAAACGGAAACCGGCTTGTGGCGTTATGATACGGTAACTGTAAATAAGAGCGAGACAATAGTTGATTTGGCTCATTTTCAGCAGCTGGTCATGTGGCCCAAGGTGTTCCGGAGACTTGCAGCCTATTACCATGAAGGATATACCGATCTTGGAAAATTTCATGAGTGGCTGAGGAAAGATCCTGCAGACCGGGATGACCGGGTGCTTTTCCCGAATCTTGAACTTGGGAATATGCATGACCTCATAATCGTGAATAACAATAAGATGTCCCTCACTCATTTACCGGCAGATATAGTTATTGTTCCGGACGATTTTGTATTACCGGAAGCACCTGTAACACCGGTTCATATCGGAGCAGGGAGCATCCGAATTATTGCGGCACTTATAAATCCCCGGGAACAGCCGGAGCAGGGACATGAGGTGGTCACTCTTATAAATATTACTGATAAGGATATTGATGTGAGTGAGTGGTTTATTGCCGACAGTAATGGAAAACAAAAATGTGAGGGTGTTATTTCAAAGGGTTCTGTTATGCAGGTGACGTTAGGAGGAAGCGTCCGGTTAAGTAATATACGTGATACGATTACACTTCTGGACGATCAGGAAACTATAATTGACCAGGTATCCTACGAAGAAAAGGATCTTCCCGGTGAAGGATTTACAAAAGTTTTTTAACACGATTGGAGGAGAGATATCTCCGGCGGGTTAAATAGTCAAATTAAAAAGGTGATTTTCAATTTCGTTGAATTCCAGTCATAATCCTGATACATTGTTGAGGTAAATTAGGATTAGTATTCATATTATTCTTTTAATATTTTAATAATCTGTGATTATAGATTTTATATTTATTATATAATAAGCAGATCATAATTGGCTAATAATCGTCCCGGATAATATTGATAATAAAAACAATATTCAGGAGGTTATTATGAAAAAGATTTTTATGGCAGTGATATGTTTACTGCTTGCTTCGGTAGTATTTGCACAGGGCAAATACCTGCCTGGTGATTTTCATCAGCATACATTCTATACTGACGGGGCCAACACTTTTTTTAAAGTGATGAAAGCCAATTCGGATTACGGCCTTGACTGGTGGGCAAATTCGGAACATGGCGGTTCACGGAACCGGGATGGTAATGGTGATAACTGGGATGATCCTCAGATATATCCCGTATTACCTGTTTTAGGCGATGCAGCATACAGCGGTGGTAAACAGGTTATGTGGCGATGGCAGAGTCTTCGTTACTATGTTTATCCGGATGTTGTAAAAGCCCGGACTGTCTTTTCAGAAAAAACAATACTAAGCGGTCTTGAATGGAATGTACCGAGTCATGAACATTGTTCGACCGGCATTTATCAATATGGTGGAACCGCTGCCGGAATAAGTGAATTCGAATACCGGTTCGACGCGAGTGACAAAGATACAAGCCGTGACAACGAAGTAAGTCTGTTAACCGGTTTTAATCTTCTTTCCAAAACAAATAAATCGAAAGAAGACGCGATCCTTGCTGTTCAATTTATGCAGGCTGGTAAGGATCAAGGACTCTGGGACGCTTATGTTGTTCCTGCCCATATTGAACGTGCGAGAAAATTTTTAATAGAAGATTTCCGTAACTGGAATAATGCAGGACCGGATGTTGCTTTTGGTTTTGAGGGAGCTCCCGGACACCAAGCTTCCGGTGACAGGGGATTCGGCAGAAGTGCTTTTGGAGACGGAACCTACGGCGGATCCGGTTATTTTTGCGCGAAAGTCGGGGGACTCTGGGATGCAATTCTTGGTGAAGGAAGAAACTGGTGGAACTTTGCCAGCTCCGATTTTCATAATCATTGGAGTGACGGCGGCAGTGACTTCTGGCCCGGCGAATATCAGAAGAATTATGTGTCTATAGATACTTCCAATCCTGACAAACAGCAGGCGGTGTTTGATGCACTTCGTTCAGGAAATTCCTACCATGTAGAAGGCGACCTTATCACCGACCTTTCTTTCATAGCCTCTTCCGGAAAATCCAACAAGGCAGCTATGGGTCAGACATTAATTGTGAATAAAGGTGATTTGGTGCGTATCTCCATTACAGTAACCGACCCGGCTGTGCCGAATAACTGTCCCCTTGATATGCTTAATCCGTCACTTGAAAATATAGGAATCAGACAACCGTTAAGCGAACCTGAACTCGATCATGTTGATCTTATTTCTGGTGACGTGACAGGATATGTGGCACCGGATGATCCTCTGTATACCGCCGACGAAAATCCTTCTGCTTCGGTAATTAAAACCTTTAAAACGGATGACAGAGGCAAAAAAAATAGAGGACATGGTTTCTCTTTCTCTCACTGTAGATTTAATAATACATATACATTCCATTATGTGTTTCGAGCGGATAAAGACCGGTATTTCCGTTTACGAGGAACAAACCTTCCTGCAAATGTCCCGCTGGAAACAGACACGGAAGGAAACCCTCTGGCAGATTCCGAGGCGAATGACGGTTATTATGCATCCCTGGACCCGGTGGAACTTGAGGCTAAACTCTTTAAAAACGTAACAATTAATACAAACAGTAAACTCGATGAAGTGGCGGAAGCATATGCAGATCTCTGGTTCTATTCCAATCCGGTTTTTATTGATGTAGTTGAATAATAAAGCGGAACAATAATTTTACGGAAGAAGACAGGCAATATCCGTCCTGTCTTCTTCTTTATTTATAGGACTGGCAATCGGTTCGTGGATTTCGGCGCGAGTGATGTTGTCGATTTTGATGATAATGAAAATCTGATTTATATACCGACCTGTTTAAGTGCAGTTGCTATTACTTATAATATCCCCGGCTTTCCCTTATTACGATTAACTCCGGAAATTATTGCACACATTTACCTTGGAAATATTCGTTATTGGAATGATAAACAAATTATTGAACTCAATCCTGAAATAGCATCCTTGCATGAAGAAATAGTTGTTATCCACAGACAGGAATCAAGTGGTACTACTTATATTTTTTCCGATTATTTATCAAATCTTAATACTGATTGGAAGAAAAAAATAGGCAGGGGAAAAAGTTTGTCCTGGCCTGTCGGGATGGGAGCGAAGGGTAATGAAGGAATAATTACCAGGATTATGAAAACTCCCTTTAGTATTGCCTATGTCGGTCTGGAATATACCTTAAAGAATAATCTACCGGCAGCAGCCATAAAGAATAATCAGGGTTTTTTTATTAAACCCGATCTTGAATCAGTCTCGGTGACAGGTAATGTCCGGGTTTCATTACATAAGGATTTTAGTATTACGAATATCAGCGAACCCCGGGGATATCCCATAACCAGTTTTACCTGGATACTTGTACAAAAAGAACAGTTTTATAATAAAAATACCCGGCACCATACCATGGGTTTATATAATTTATTGAGTTGGATTATTACGTATGGGCAATTCTATACAACAGAATTGTTTTATGCGCCGCTTCCCGGTTACGCGAAAGACTTTGCCATGGAACAGCTGAATTTACTGACGTATAAACATCAACCATTATATAAAATAGAATCCCGGTATTCCGATTGAACCGATATTAATATGGATAAAATACGAAACTGGCCGGTACCTATAAAAGCACTTACACTCATGGTTTTCCTGACAAGTATCTGTCTTATGTCTATAAGTATTTTTTCCATTCAGCAAATGCATACAAATCATATAAAACAACTGCGTCTTGTAAATCAACAGCAGACGTATTGGGAAATAAAATCAGTATATATGAAGGCGCATTATTATTTTATATTAACTCTTGAAACAAAGGATTCACGGTTCAAAACTCTCTATCATGAAGAAGAAAAGAGATGTCAGGAACTAATCAAGGGAGGTTTGACGAAAAAGTTTACAATTTCTTCCGGAAGTACCGGAAGTAACCTGTTTTATATTGATTCTATATATGAAGAAATTATCGAACAGGAGAATAGTCTGCTTACTTCCATTAATGCGAATTCCATACAAAATGCCGCGAGTATAGAACTATTCGGAGATAATAGTAATTATAAGGATTTGCATCAAAGTCTCCTCTATCATCTGGAAAAAGAATTTATCACTACTTCTTCCCTCTATTCTTTCCGGGAAACAATAAAAGAATTATGTTATTATAATGATATCCTCAGACTTATTATTTCAATAGCATTGATCAAGGGTAATCAGGAATATGTAGAATTGTATAATGTCATAGAAGGAGAACTGTCACGTACAATAAATAAAATGAATCAATTTACTTACTGGATTACGCCGGAGCACGTGGATGAAATAGAGGAAACCCATATAAATATAGTATTCATGGAACGCCATGCCTTAATAAGATCCCGGTATACGGATCAGAATGACGCCTATTATCTGTTATACTCAGATGAGTATAAGGCTGTTTTAAATAAGAATAAAGTGTTATTGTCTGAACTGGAAGAACAGCTTGCCATGGAATATGAGGGCCAGAGAAGTTCAGAACGAAACAGGGTGATCCTTGAATTATGTGGTTTGTGTGTCATTGTTATTTTACTTCTTTTCACATGGTCTTTTGTTCTCCGGTCATCACTGAAATGGCATAAGAAATTGAATTCTTATAATAAAAAATTGAAAGAATTTAACAGAAACCTTGAAAAGCGGGTAGCGAAGACTACGGAAAAAATTTACCGGCAGACAATTACCGATGATATTACCGGACTCCCTAATGGCGTTCAATTGAAATCAGAATTAGATAAAAACAAGTGGCAAACGACAATTCTTCTTAACATCGATGATTTCACAAACATTAAGGGAGCCTTTGGTCCTGAAACTGCCGTGATTGTGTTAAAAAAACTCTCCCGGAGGATTCAGTCTGTTTGTTCGGAAGATTGCACGTTATTTAAACTAAGTTCCGATGAATTTGTACTGCTTTGCAGGAATAATATATCATGCAAAAACCTTATAAAAGAAGTGGAACATGCCAGTAATAATCCCCCGATCAGAATTCAGGGCATTCCAATGCATGTCTCCTATGGGATCGGTATTGTTGTTGATGAAAAAGAGAATAACCTGGGTAAAGCAAATCTTGCCATGCTTAAATCCAAGAGAAAAGGACCCGGGAGTGTTTCTTTTTATAAAAAAAGTCTGGATGCAGCGGCGTCGTATAAACAAAATATAAAATGGGTTAAGATTGTGCATACGGCGCTGCTTAATGGGGATATTGTCCCTTTTTACCAGGGGATAATGAATAATGCCACCCAAACCATCGATCGGTTTGAATGTCTTGTCCGATTAAAAGGAAAGAATTCCTATATTGCGCCTCATCATTTTATAAAACCTGCACAGAAAGCAGGTCTCCTGCCTAAAATCACGAGGACCATGATCCGGAAATGTTTTGCTTATTTTAAGGATAACAATTTTTTATTTTCTATAAATATCGGGAGTGAAGATCTCCGGGATTCCAAATTTATCAGATTCTTAAAAACTCAAATAAATGAGACGAAGATTGATCCGAGGCGGGTAAGTTTTGAAATACTTGAGAGTTCAAGCTATGATAATCCCCGGTCATTTTATATACATCTTAAAACATTACAGGAGATAGGTTTTAAAATAGCGATTGATGATTTCGGAAGCGCTTATTCGAACTTTGCCAGGGTTGTGGAACAACAAATCGACTATATTAAAATTGACGGTTCATTTATCAGGAATATTCATAAAGATGTCAACAGTTATGAAGTTGCAAAATCTATTACGGATTTTGCCCATAATATCCATGCGAAAGTGATAGCCGAATATGTTCATAATGAAGAAGTACAAAAAGTAATTCAATCTATCGGCATCGATTTTTCCCAGGGTTATTATTTTTCTAAGCCGAAAAAAAGTATTCTCTTCTAAATTATAATATTTTTCTAATAAGTCA
>JAFGRV010000267.1 GCA_016934975.1 Spirochaetales bacterium
AGATAAAATACTCGGTTTCCCGGGTTTGAAGATTAATTGTTTCACTTTTTATTTTATAGGTGATATAATCGGGATTAATTTTAATGCTGATGGAACTCGTTTTTGCTAAAAGTATACCAAAAATGATAAAAAAAGGTGAAAGACAGACATAGGCAATGAGTGTCCCAAGTATTTTCCATTTTATTTCTTTAAATCCGAAAGGTACTGTAAAAAGAGGGACAACAGCATAGATAATAATGAGCACAATAAAAACTATTTTTGTTATGTTCGGTGTTTTAAACACATATTCCATATATTTTTATGATAATTCAAATAATGTAAAAAAGCTACTTTTTTTCTATCCCTCTCCGGACTAATCGTCTCCCGGGAAGGAACATGAACTTGCTAAAGATAAGCCCTCCGGTATAAAATACCACTATGGATAAAAAACCTCTGGCAAATCAAAATCAAAAAACCACCCTTTTCAGTCTCCTGCTTATTCTCCTGGTCCTCTTTATTACAGGGTTCCTGCTGGCCTTAATCATCAACTTTATGCATGGTAAATTTTCAGGCCGTCTCATCAAAATATCATTTATTAATTCCATTGCCCTGGCAGGGGGGGTGCTTATAAATCTCTTCATCACCGGGAATCTCATCCCCCGGGTCAAAACACGATATATATTCTTAATATCCTTATGTATTATTGCCGGTGTCAGCATTTCCGGTTTTCTTTATATCTTTATCCTGGAACCCTTCTTTTTATTATACGGATCAAACCTTATAAAATCATATTTTTTAATCAACTTCGTTTTTGCCCTCTCATTGACGATCATATCCAGCGGTTTTTTAATATATCAGCAGAAACTCATAGAAAAAGAAAAAATAATCAATAAAGAACGTATCCTCAGAAAAGAGATGGAAAACAGACTCTATAATGCCAGGATAAATCCCCATTTCCTTTTTAATTCATTAAATTTAATGATTTCATTACTCCCGACACCGGAAAAGGCAGAAGAAGCCCTTACCACACTCTCACATATTTTACGGTATCACCTTGATGCTTCGGCCAAAGACACTGTCTCTCTTTCTTCGGAACTCGAATCAGTAAAAAAATATCTCTATCTGCAAAAACTCCGCTTCGAAGAACGATTGACATATCAGATTTCAGAAAAATGTGACGGTATCATCCCCCCTCTCATCATCCAGCCTCTTGTGGAAAACTCCGTAAAACATAATCTGGAAAAGATAAAACACATCACTATCACTATTGATGTGTATAAAACAGATACGACAATTGTCATACACATAAAAGATTCCTGTGAGGCCGTCACAGAGGGTATGATAGGAAAAGGAACCGGCCTTATCATCACAAAAAAACGTGTTGAATTGGCCGGGGGCAGCTTTTCCATACAAGATGGCGGGATAATCCTCGAAATTCCCCGGAAAAACAAATTACAAGGGGAAAAAAGTGATTAATACAATTGTAGCAGATGACGAACGTCATGCCCGGGAGCGGCTCATTTCTTTGCTCGGGAATTATCCGGACATTAAAATAATCGGCCAGGCCGCAGATACTGATGAAATCATCCCTCTTTTACAATCGGAACATGTTGATGTGGCTTTTCTCGATATCAACATGCCCGGACCACCTGTATTCGGGATCATATCAGCCTTACCTCAACCTCCCCTGATAATTTTCCAGACCGCTTATTCGGAATATGCCGTCAACGCCTTTGAGATTGATGCTCTTGATTATCTCATGAAGCCGGTTTCCGGAGAACGTCTCGATGTCTGTATAGGTAAGATAAAAAAAGCATTACCTCCGGAAAAAATCCTGCCTCAAACACCCCTCACTCAGCTTTCTGTGAAATACAATAGTATTATGAAGGTTATCAATATTAAAGATATTTTCACGATTAAGACGGAAGAGGGATTCAGTTTTATCTATACCGATGAAGGCCGTTTTCTCTCGGACAGGTCTCTCAATTATTTTGAAGAAATTTTAACCCAACTCAGATTTTACCGCGTAAGCCGGACAGCTATCATCAATCTTGATTATGTAAAAGTACTCCATCCTCTGTTCAAGGGATCCTACAGGCTGGAACTTAGGAATGGTACCAAGATTACAGTTTCCCGAAGGCGGATGAAAACCTTAAAAGAACTGCTTCAATTTCTCTAAGAAGCTTTACACCGGTTGCCGCTCAACCCGGAAATTCGACCGTTCAGAGTGATAAAGCGACCAGTCATCCGATTTGTATTGCGGAATCATACATCCGGGCCCATATTATAAATAACTTATAATTTCGAAAGGAGTTTGTTTTATGAAACGAAACTATTTTATTATTATGGTAATCATGTTGATGTGTAGTTCCCTGTTTTCCCTGGAATTTAATACACCTTCTCACACAGCCGACAAGGAAAGTACATTAATAGAGGAAGATCATCTTTTTTTTGGTAAAGAACTGAATTTTACAGGAAAAACAAAGGACCTGTATTTTGTAGGAGAAAAATTGGTATTTGATGGATCTACATCTTCAGGGCTTACTGCCTTTGGGAAAACACTTGTTATTAATGGCATTGTCGAAAATGATTGTATTGCCGGGGGAAGTACCCTGGAAATTAATGGAAAAATACAGGGTACTGTTTTTGCCGCATCAGGAGAAGGAACACTTTCCGGTGATTCAGTCATCGATGGAACACTTTTTATCGCCGGAGGAAATATAAAACTGCAAGGGATAATTAACGGAGATGTGTATGCCGGATCAGGCGTACTCACTATAGACGGGACGATTAATGGTAATGTAAAGGCAGGTGCCGGTGAAATCATTATTACCGAAAAGGGAAAAGTAAATGGAAATTTTGAATATTCCACCGAGAACAAACTGAATGAGAGTGAAGAACAACGGATTACAGGTAAAATAACATATAGCGAATCCGGATTTTCTAAAGAAATGCGTAAATCTGAATTCGCTCAATTTTGTTCCATTTTTACTGTAGTGGTAACAATCATCGGATTTATTTCAATACTCACAACAGGTCTTTTACTTCTTCTCTTGCCTTGCCTTAAAAATTTTGATTATGCCGGGTCCCATAAAAAATTCTGGCAGTATCTTCTTTGGGGACTTATTCCATTTTTTATATACCCCATGGCAATTCTTGTCTCAATGCTCCTCGTTATCACGATACCCCTTGGATTTATACTCTTATTAGCCGCCCTCCCACTTATTTTTGTGACACAAATTCTGGGAATCACTGCTTTCGGACAATATCTGTTCCGGCTTTTTAAATGGAAATGTACAAATCGTTTTCTTTACTTTCTCTTCGGTTCTGTATTTTTCATACTCGCCAGTTTAATTCCGATTATCAATATGCTTGG
>JAFGRV010000268.1 GCA_016934975.1 Spirochaetales bacterium
CAGTATATACTCCTCTCTGTTCTACGATTATCACTTCCGAAGGAATGATAATCGTACTAAAATTGGAAATACAGACAATTTAATAATAGTCTGTATATACTCCTACACCTTTCCCAAAATCATAAGTGCCGTGATAAAACCGAATATCGCAATACCGTCTGCAAGGGCTACGAATAAGAGAGCCTGTCCCGCGATTTCCGGGCGTTCTCCGATCGCTCCCATGGCGGCAGCACCGATATTCGCGATGGCGAATCCCGCACCTAAAGCACCGAATCCGAAGGCAACCGCCGCGGCAACCAAAGCAAACATGGTGACATCTGCTTTTTCTTTTGTCAATTCCGGTTGTGTATTCGTTTCCTGGGCGAAGGTTGTTGTCACGCTGCCGAGGGTGAACATCAAAATAAGAATAACCAGGATAATTTGACCCCAGATGATTTTCTGCTTAAAACTCTGTTTGTTCATCTTCATTTTTTCCTCCAAATAGTATTAACTACGTAATGATATAGGGGAATAGGCTTTGCCTGTCCCTGTAAAATATTTTGAGAAAAACTCATAATAATTTAACCGTAATGATTGAATTCCCGAGGAAAGCCCTTCTAAAAAAATGACAAGGGCGTTTCCCAAAATGAGAATAAATATTCCCCCCACAGGACCTGTGAGTTTTGCTATTTCAAAAAAAGCGATCATAAGACTTGTGTGTGCAATACCGAGTCCGGCTACCCGCATGAAAGAAAGGGTGTTGGATAAATATCCCCCGGCGATTTCTATCATTTCTACAAACCATTCCATGATAAAATCAACCGGAACCATTGGGGTGAATTTCAGGGAAGGATCATTTTTTCTATGAATAAAAAATTCAATGGGTGCTTTCAGAAAAAAGAGAAGAGCGGGAAGTCCGAGACCGAAAAAAAGTATTGTGGTATCCGGTAATTCTTTAAACCCGTGCATGGAAAAATACCAGGCAACATAGACTCCTGCAATATAAATCCAGCCGCCGAGAAGACCGCCTTTATCCATTATGAGTTTAAACCATCTCCGTTTTGCTATTAAGTTAATCCAGTTGAGAATTAATCCCACAGTAATTACAACTATCCCGAAATAGATTGTAATAATCAAGATGCCGTAGACATCTTTGACAAATCCTGTTGAATTACTATGCCCGAGGATAACACTATGGTAATCGAACCAGACTGCTTTAATAAGGGGCATCCCAAAGAAGGAACCGAAAAGAACACCGAAGAGAATGGCGGAAAGACCGCACCATATAATAAGAAGACTTAAGTTAAAGAGGTTGCTGCTTTTCTTTTTGTATAATAATGCTCCCCCTATACCTGCGAGGATAAGGACCATACCCTGACCAATATCTCCGAACATGAGTCCGAACATTATGAGATATGCAACCGCTACAAAAGGACTCGGATCGATGGATCCGTACTCGGGAATTGCATAGTTTTCCACGAGCATTTTAAAGGGCGAGAGTACTTTCAGGGTTTTGATTTCCACGGGAATTGAGGCATTTGGAGTTTTTAGTTTTTCAATCTCAACGGGACTGCTCCATTCCAGATAACAACGGCCATCTGTGACTCGTTGAACACTTTGCTCAAAAATCTTATGTTTTGTCGCGGGAAGCCATCCGGAAAAAAGGATGGTCCTGGAGGTTTTACTAAAATAGGATCTTACACGGAAGTAGAGCTCATTCAGTTTGCAATTTTCCCATAAATCCATCAGGAGTCCGGATTGATCCGATATCACGGATCTGGCTTTATTATCAATTTCTTTTTGTTCTTTTTCTAATGTTGCGCATTTGGCTTCCAGATCGGTAACAACGTCACCTTTCACATCAACCATGTTTGTATTGATTTCAATATCGAGCCAGCCATAGGTTTCAAGAATTTTGTTCACCTGGCTGTCATCTTTTTTCATCGTGATAACGAGGAGGTTTGTACGACTCTCTTCTTCCTGAAATTTTAAGATAACCGAGGGGAGTTTTTTTAAGGCCTCCGAAAGGTCTTCGGTCTTTGATGTGAGAACCGAACCTGTCTGGATAGTTAAGAATGAATAGGTAGAATGAGCCTTGATGCCCTCCCGGATATCGCTAAAAAGATCAACCTGCCGCCGGATATCCTGAAGCTTCAGTATTTCCTGCTGAAGATGTTTTTGCCGTTCCCTGAATGCCTGGATTTTGTCGGAAATATCATCCATCACCTTTTCCGTTTTATCGAGGTCTATAGGGACAAATTTTTCGATATCCGGACTTTTTTCAAATAAGGGTGTTTTCCCGATCACATTTAAAAACGATTCGATCCGTTTCTTAAGTTCTTCGATTCTCGTTCGGGAGATTTCGGGGATTACATCCGCCACCCTGTTATTCCATTTTGCTTTAATATCCGTTACTTTGATAAAATGGAGAAGCCCCAGATTGATCAACTCTTTTGTTACTTTATCCGAATCCTGATCGAGCACAAAGGTAATAACATGTTTCATCCGTGTCGTAAAAATCATATTCTACCCTTTATTTGGTCTGCCGGTATTTTATAATATTTTGCGTTTAATAATGTAATAATCTTTTTAATTTCATTTCGCTTCAGAATAAAATACACAAGAATAATACCGATGGTAAAAGGATTTGCCAATAATACTTTGTGCACTTCATACATCATGATTTCATCTAAAACCCGTTCAATTAAAATAAGCCGGGATGAGCTATCCGAACTTTGTGACGTGAGTATCGCCTGAAGCCCGGTGTAGCGTTTTTTAATAAATCCTGAAAGAACACTTGTCACATCCTGAGTATTATAAATAAGCGAAAGAGCGTCTTTGTTTATGGAATACCCAAAGGGCAGGAGATAGGTAAAGACTTCTTCCAGAGGCAGGTTATACATCCTTTTGATCCTGATAATGAGATTGATATTTTGCATATCAATTTCCACGCCGATCAGCCTTTTTGCAAGGACCTTGTCTGTTTTTTTTAATTTTTCCACCTCTTCAAGAAGTTTTGTGTAATAATAAAGCTCCAGTTCCGTTTCCACATAGAATAAACTCTGATGTTCATTCACTTTGCTCTCTGCTTTTATCAGGATTTCCGAATATGGGGTATCTTTGATTATGTCCGCGACCTGTTTTAAGTTTTGCGCTCCGAGAATCCGGTCTAATTGAAGATCAAAATGAATCTTCTCTCTGTAGATATACAATTGTGCGTCCTGTATATCCCGTTTTCTTATTGTTTTATCGAACCAAAGCCTCAGGATGTTTTTTAGATTGTCCACTTCATATCGTGTTGCCAGAACCCTTATAAAGGAAAGAAGCTCGCTTGAGATAAATTTTTCTATTTCAACATAGAGATTAATCTCGTGTTTTAGAAGTTCGAGCTCAACCATTTTCAGATCGCCGGTTTTTGTATAGACAGCTTCTATCCCTGCAAAGGGAGTATCTTTGAAGAGTTGGATTGCTTCCGAGAGAGAGTGGGAATGAAGGAGGTTTTCAAAAAACTCGTGTGTCAGTATTTTACTAATCCGAGTTCTTAATTTTGCATTTATAAAACTATATTTTTTTAGGGGACCTGCCACATATTACTCCCGGTTATATTCCGGTGTAATGATAAGATTTACGATATTCTCGACAATCTCATCAACCTTTTTTGAATTTTCTTTTAAAAATTTCCGGTTATCTTCCTCTGCTTTTTCAATGATGTCTTTGTATTCTTTGTTCGTTTCTTCTTTGGCCCGGGATATAGCTTCCTGAATCAGGTTTTGAGCATCCTCTTTTGCCTGTTTTAATTTCCCGGTGAGTTCTATTTCCAGGGCATTTTTCTCCTTTTGGGCTTGTTCCCTGGCCTCCCGGACAATGTGTTCCGCTTCTTCTTCGACCTTTAACACATCATCAACAATTTCATTCATGAGTCAGATCCTTCATTTTTTTGTCTTCCTACAGGCTTCAGTTTATACAAAAGAAAGGAACATAGTCAAGAAGAAACGAGAAATTCGTGGGGGAAAACAATAATTGCAGGAGGACATTAATTCCTTTTGTTTTGCCAACTCTGGAATCGAGTTTACGAAACGTAACGGGCTTATCACCCATCAACCTGAAATAAAGCGTTTCGCCAAGCATGCGGCTGCTGCAATTCTTGCTTTACGTGTTGCGGGATTCCCGGTATATTATGCGAACCCTCATAGACCAAAACGCAATCTATTTCGTTTTAGCCTTGACTATTCTGCAATATGCATTAGAATGGTTAGTATGGAACGTCAAATAAAATCCCGGATTATTTCAGATCTTAAAAAAAAAATGGTTCTCCTCTCCGGGCCCAGGCAGGTGGGCAAGTCATTTTTAGCAAAAATGATCATGGAAGAATTCAACAAGCCCCGGTATCTTAATTGGGACAACACAAAAGACAGAAAAGTCATTATGGGTGAAGGATGGAGTACCAATACCGATTTACTTGTTCTTGATGAAATACATAAAATGGCTTCCTGGAAGAATTTTCTGAAAGGTATTTATGACACAAAACCCGCTTCCCTGTCCATTCTGGTGACAGGAAGCGCACGGCTGGAAACATTCCGGCGTTCCGGTGACAGTCTGGCCGGCCGTTATTTCCACCACCGACTCTTTCCTGTAACCCCCTCTGAAGCTAAAAATGTGGATGTGGAAAAACCATTGAACCATTACCTTGACCGTGGCGGATTCCCGGAACCCTTCCTCGCTGAAAATGGTGATGAAGCCGGCCGGTGGAGACGACAATATATTGACGGATTAATAAGAGAAGATATCCTCAATTTTGAGAATATAACCCAATTAAAGGCGATGAATCTGTTGGTAGAAATGCTCCGTGAGCGGGTAACATCACCTATACGTTATCAAAGTTTATCTGAAGACCTTGACGTTTCTCCAAATACTGTAAAACATTACCTGGAAATTCTGGAAGCTTTATATATCGTTTTCAGGATTTATCCCTACCATCACTCCATTACCCGATCTTTAAAAAAACAACCCAAACTCTATTTCTTTGATACGGGATTGATAAAAGGGGACCCGGGAGTTAAATTAGAAAATTGTGTGGCTCTTTCCCTGTACCGTGAAAATTGCCTGAAAGAAGATCAGGATGGAAAAAAACGTGAACTCGGTTACCTTAAAACAAAGGAAGGCCGTGAGGTTGATTTTTTACTTCTGGAAGAACAAGTCCCCCGGTTGATGATCGAAGTCAAAGCATCTCAATCATCCTTATCGGATAATTTAAAATACTTCCACGAAAAGTATGATATCCCCGGTGTTCAGCTTGTTGGGGACCTTCGGCTGGAAAATGAAACGGGATCCCTCAAAGTCCTTAAAGCGATGGAATGGTTGAGTCATCCGGTGTTTTGATGTTTATGATTGGTCAAAAACACTATTTATCTCAGGATGCGGTAATTTTATTTGTATCACCTGTATTTTTCACGCCAAACAATCCGTTTAAAATTTGATAAATCTGTAGTTTGGATATCCTTTATTATCTATTTTTATTTTGATTATATAACTTTTTATTTCTATACCTCAAAAAATATCGTGATTCTTTTATATTCGCCTTAAGCTCAAAGAGAAATGAACAGTAGGAGTGTTTTTCGTGGGAATGTATCGCCGAGTTCCGAACTACTGTTCGATCGCAGAGGGGAAATAAAAGCAACTCTTCATCAGCCTAAATCAATTGACATCTATAATAATACACTTTATTCATAAACAGTATTTGAGCGGCCTTTATCGCACCGGAACATGTACCGGAGAGTAACTGATGATAGATAATAATGATCGCCGGATGGGACGTTTTTGTAAGTTTAAGAAAACTGATGTTGATGCCCGGGTTACATCCTGTGGGGCAGGGGAAGCAAAAAGCACGTGAGGAAGCAGGTGATGTTAAAAAGTGAATAGCCGGATAGCAACATGTGTGATAGGACCTCAAGTGTAGAGCTGACATACATGACGGCGAGAAGGGCGATATTATACACTGTTTACCAGACGGGAAGAAAACAGAAAATTTACTTAATGAACAATCAGGTTTGTTGAGAACAAACCAGGTATTTATTTCCAAATAATAATTATCTACAATAAAATAAAAAAAAATATTTGAAAAATGAAAGAAATGATGCTATACTGTCTCTTCGATAAATAATTTTATATGGTCTGAAAGATGAGTGATTTGTAATACTTTATAGGGGAAGTATAATAAAATATTTGTCCTTTTAAGCAATATACCCGGGATAAAATTTAAAGACATATAAAGAATAAAATACTAGATGAAATAGATATTTCTGAAATTATCTAAATAGTATAATTTATTAAACATATTTCAAAAAAGGATAAATTTGTTATGAAAGAGTATAAAGAAATAGATCCAAAAAATGATGATCCGATTGCTATCATCGGAATAGGATGTAGATTTCCCGGAAGTGTAAATTCGCCGGAAGATTTCTGGAAATTGGTTTGCGGGGGTGTAGATGCTATTACAGAAGTCCCCAAAAACCGATGGGACATTGAATCATTTTATGATCCAAATCCTAATAAAAAGGGAAAAACAAAAACCAAATGGGGAGGATTTCTTGATAATATCGATGAATTTGATTGTGAGTTTTTTGGGATAACTCCAAGAGAAGCCAATTTTATGGATCCCCAGCAGAGAATTTTATTAGAATTAACATGGGAAGCATTAGAGGATGCAAATCATGTACCGGAATTATTACGGGGTAAAAATATTGGGGTTTTTATTGGGGCTTTTACATTAGATTACAAAATTATGCAATTCAGTGGATCACATTATGAATCGATAGGTACCCATTCGGCAACCGGTAGTATGATGACACTCATTTCAAACCGAATTTCATATGTATATGATTTTTGTGGTCCAAGTATTACCATTGATACTGCTTGTTCCTCTTCATTAGTTGCTGTTCATTTAGCTTGTCAGAGTATTTATAATAATGACTGCTCAATGGCATTGGCTGGAGGAGTAGTTCTCAATTTCGCACCCCAATATACCATTGCAGAATCGCAAGGTGGATTTTTGTCTCCAACCGGAAAAAGCAGGGCCTTTGATTCGGCGGCAGATGGTTATGTGAGAGGAGAAGGGGCCGGTATTGTAATTCTGAAGCCATTGTCAAAAGCGATTGAAGATAAAGATACTATTTATGCTCTTATACGGGGAATGGCGGTTAATCAGGATGGTAATTCTGATGCAATAACCGTCCCTCGTAAAGAAGCACAGGAAATTCTAATAAAAAAAGCATGTGCACGTGCAAAGGTAAATCCGGGAGATATTCAATATGTGGAAGCGCATGGAACAGGAACTCCTGTCGGTGATCCTATTGAGGCGAATGCCTTAGCATCTGTTTTAAAGGAAGGCCGGAAGGAAAATAATAAATGTATCATTGCTTCTGTTAAAACAAACATTGGACATACTGAATCTGCATCAGGGATTGCCGGTTTAATTAAGACGGCACTATGCCTGAAACACAAACAAATTCCTCCCCATTTGCATTTTATTAAACCAAATGCAAAAATTGATTTTGATTCTTTATGCATCCGGGTACCTAAAACTTTGGAATCCTGGCCAGAACACGAGGGCCCTGCATTGGCAGGTGTCAACTCCTTTGGCTTTGGTGGTACGAATGCCCATGCGATTATTGAAGAAGCTCCTTTGACTTTACATAATACAACCAAAGAGGTGATAGAGAATAATAAAATAAAGCTTTTTCCTATTTCAGCCAGGAATGATCATTCCCTAACTGATTATGCAAAGAGATATTTTAACTTCTTACAAGATGAAAAGAACAATGAAGTTTCTTTTAATGATTGTGGTTATTGGGCATCCAGAAAGCGGGAGCATCATAACTACAGAATTGGTATAGTCGCAGATACAAAAGCTTCTATGGCTGAAAAATTAGATCTATTTTTAAATGAAGGAACCGCTCCCGGAGTTTATACAGGACATAGAAATATAAATAAAAAAGGTAACCTGGTATTTGTTTTTGCGGGTATGGGTCCTCAATGGTGGGGAATGGGAAGGCAGCTTTTTAAAAAGGAACCTATATACCGTGCTGCCATAGAAAAATGTGAAAAGATATTATCGAACTATGCATCATGGTCTTTGTTGGAAGAATTAAACGCAGATGAAGAACACTCTAAAGTAACACAAAATTATATTTCCCAACCGGCTAACTTCGCGCTTCAGGTTGGTCTTGCTGAACTGTGGGAATCCTGGGGAATTACTCCGGATGCAATTGTAGGGCATAGTACAGGTGAAGTCGCGGCAGCATATTGGGCCGGTGTATATTCCTTGGAAGATGCCATAAAAATTATATTTTATAGAAGCGCATTACAGCAGAAATGTACCGGAACAGGGACCATGCTGGCAGTTGGAATTTCGGAAGACGAAGCACTTACACTCGTTGGCAAATATGAAAATGTGAGTATTGCGGCAGTAAACGGCTCCAAGGCGATTACCCTGGCGGGGAAAGAGGACCAACTTAAAAAGATTGCGGACCAACTTACTCAAAAAGAAGTTTTTAACCGTTTTTTAAGAGTAAACATACCTTACCACAGCGATTCGATGGAATTGATAAAAAATGAAGTGATGGAAAGCCTTGAGAATATTACTCCTCACTCTTCCGGAGTTCCCCTGTATTCAACTGTTACGGGGAAAATAATTAATGGAAAGGAAATGGATAATAGTTACTGGTGGAAGAATATTCGAAATCCGGTCTTTTTTGCTAAAACCATTGATCAGATAATGAGTGATGGATATGAAAACTTTTTGGAAATTAGTCCGCACCCTGTATTAGCAAGTTCAATTTCTGACCGTACAACAAAAGAAATGAATAATTGCCATATTTTATACTCCCTCCGCAGAAAAGAAGATGAACTGGAAAAGATGATGGAAAATCTTGCACAACTCTATACCATAGGTTTTAATGTCAACTGGGAAAAATTTTACCCGGGTTATAACAAGTGTATAAAGCTTCCATCTTATCCCTGGCAGAAAGAAAAGCACTGGATTGAATCCCGGCAGGACCGATCCATACGGCTGGGAGAAATCGATCATATAATTCTTGGCAGGAGAATGCACAAAATCTTCCCCCATTGGCAAGCTGAAATTAATCTCACTCATCTCCCCTTTATAAGAGATCACAGGATTCAGGATAATGTTATCTTTCCGGCAGCATGCTATATAGAAATGGCGATAAGTGCCTGTAATAATTATTTTGGTAAGGGTTTTTATACCCTGGAAAATGTTGATTTTTTGAAAGCATTTTTTATTCAGCCTGATAGAAATAATAAAATACAATTTATTATTGATCCTGAACATGGGAAATTTAAGGTCTATTCCTGGATTGATGACATGAAGGACAATGCAATCTTAAATACCACAGGTTATATAACCCAATACCAGAATACAAGCAAACTTCGAATCGTATCCTTAGAGGAAATACAAAAACGATGCCTGGAAATATATGATAAAAAGACAATTTATTTTAAATTAAATGAACAGGGATTTCAGTACGGACCTGCTTTTCAGGGAATAGATAAGGTTTTCCTGGGAAACAATGAAGCTTATGCTGTTTTAAAAAATACTAAAACGCATAATGGATCTGGTGATCCCTATATTTTTAATCCCGCATTATTAGATACGTGTTTTCAGGTACTTCTCACTACCAGCTTTGCAAAAGAAAAGGATGGTAAACAAGAGCACGATATAACCCTGCCTGTTGAAATCAAGAAATTGTGTATCTATAAAAAACCCGGGGATGTAATGTATGTGCATGCAGTCGTTACTGAAGAGGATGATGTACACAGCACCGGTAATATTTATGCTTATAATGATAAAGGTGAATTGATCCTGGAGATAAATGGTTTTATTGTAAAAGCCCTTGATTCATTTATGAAACACGCACATATAAACCTTAAAACAATAGATAGCTATCTTTATACTTTTTTCTGGCAATTACAGGAATTGGCAATAAAAAATGATAAGAATGAATCGGAGTCACGGAAGTATTGGCTTATATTTGCCGATTCATCGTCACTTTCCAATAACATTACTAAAAAATTACAAGAGTATAACAGGGAAGTCATTCTCATTCAAAAAGGAGATACTTTTCACTGCAATTCTGATAATACTGTGATAAAAATGGATTTTGCAGCCTTAGAAGATTATAAGAGTGTTTTTAATACACTTGATAAGGAGAAAGAAATTGAAGGGATCCTGCATTTGTTGAATCTGGATAACCCAGGTAATGATGACATAACCCCGGATTCTTTAAAAGAAGCAAAAGATATCGGCTGCTATACTATTGTTAATATGATGAAAGCTGTTGCTGAATCCAACAAATCCCTAAAAGTATGGATTATTACCAGGGGATCCCAATATTTTGAGGAATTGAAACAGGAAACGAATCTCACTCAGGGCCCGGTTTGGGGTCTTGCAAGAGTATTAGGCCATCAGGAGTTTGTGGGTTATTGGGGTGGAATAATTGATCTGGATCCAATCAATTCTGAGGATGAGGCAGATTCCATCGTTAAAGAGGTACTCTATTCCAATGGAGAAGATCATATTGCTTTTAGAAAGGCGAAGCGATACGTGATGAAACTCAATCCGGTAAAATCCATAAACAAACCCATACCAAACCGTTTTAAGCCGGATGCAACCTATGTGATCACAGGGCCTTTTGGCGCCATCGGCAGGCTTACGGTAAAATGGATGGTTGAAAAAAATGCAAGAAGATTTATTTTTATAAGCCGTACAGCATTACCCCCAAGATCTGAATGGTCTTCTATAGATAATAACAATCCGTTGTATGATAAAATCCGGTTTATAAAGGACCTGGAGAATAATGGTGTTTTTATACATATTGCTGCTATTAATATCACAGATGAAGAAAAAGTAAGAAAATTTATTGAAGAATATAAATCACAGGATATGCCGGCCATAAAGGGAGTTATTAACAGTGCAGGTATTGTTAAGGATATGCTCATATCCCAGATGGATAAAGATACTTTTGATAAAGTATATGATACCAAGGTACTCGGTACATGGATTCTGCATAAAGTCTTTAATGATGATTCCCTTGATTTCTTCATTACCTATTCATCTATTGCTTCCTTAGTATCTGCAACCGGCCAGGTGAATTATGCATCTGCGAACATGTTTCTCGACATGCTTGCTATAAATAGAAGATTACAAGGATTGCCGTCAATAAGTATTGGCTGGGGACCATGGGCAATTGGAATGATTAAAGAACTTAATCTTATTGATCATTATATACAACGGGGAATGATCCCGATTTTTCCTGAAATTGGTATGAAAGTTTTAAACCGTTTATTAGGTCAAAATATTTCCCATACAATTGTTGTAGAAGCAGACTGGCCTGTTGTTATCAGTTCTACTCCAAAGGAACCACCCCACCTGGCTCATCTTGGTAAAACAGAGGATTCCTGCGGAGCGGATAAAATAAAATCATTTAAAGAGTTGTATACCGAAGCGGAAACCGAAAAAAAACAGGAGATTGTAGAAGAAGAATTTAGAAAATTGATTTGTAAAGTAATGCATATAAATCCCTCTAAAATTAAACTTCATGCAACTTTGACAAACCTGGGTATCGATTCAATGATGTCAACTGAGCTTAAAAACAGAATAGAATTAACTATTGGTGTTTCTTTGTCTGTGGTTGATTTTTTAAGTGGTCATTCCATCGAATACCTTGTTGAAAAACTTCTTAACCTGCTTAAAATTAAATATGCGGAAGTAAATATTGATGAAGTCATTGAAGAAACAAATAGTGAGGATTTAAATAGTATCTTTAATGAATTGGACAACCTGTCAGAGGAAGAAGTACAGAGTTTACTTGTGGATATGAAATTATAAAAAAGAAAAATATATTAGGGAAATAGAAAAAGATGAATAAATCAACTAATAATAATTATACAGGATATGAAATTGCTATAATCGGGATGTCCGGGCGTTTCCCGGAGGCAAATACTGTTCATAAACTTTGGGAAAATCTGAAAAATGGCAAGGAAAGTGTCTCCTTTTTTACAGACGAGGAATTATTGGAAGCCGGGAATGATCCGGAAATTATCAAAAACCCGGATTATGTTAAAGCAAGGTGTATAATAGACCAGCCCGAATTCTTTGATGCGGCATTTTTTGACTATAGTCCCAGGGATGCGGAAATTTTAGATCCCCAGCAGCGCTTATTTCTTGAATCTGCTTATGAAGCGCTGGAAGATGCATGTTATGCATCAGATACCCATAACTATTCTATTGGAGTTTTCGGAAGTATCAGTCTGGGCAGCTATATGTATAATCTTTTTTTAAATCCTGCTGTAAAAAAAAAGACCGATGAATATTCGATTATTGTAAGCAATGACAAAGACTTTTTAGCAACCAGGGTTGCTTATAAACTCAATTTAAAAGGTCCCTGCTTAACTGTTCAAACAGCCTGCTCTTCATCTCTTGTTGCAGTACATGTAGCCTGTCAAAGTCTGTTAAGCGGTGAATGTGATATCGCGCTATCTGGTGGTGTGAGAATCGTTTTTCCTCATATCTCCGGTTATTTATATATTAAAGAGGGAATTATGTCCCCGGATGGTCATTGCCGTGCTTTTGATGCAAATGCCCGGGGAACTATTTCAGGAAGTGGAGCAGGGGTCATCGTTCTTAAACGATTGGAAGATGCCATGGCAGATAGAGATCATATTTACGCAGTTATTAAAGGTTCAGCTATCAATAATGATGGTGCTTTAAAAGCTGGCTATACAGCACCTGCACAAAATGGGCAGGCAGCGGTGATTAAAATGGCACATGCCATGGCCGATATTTCTCCCGATACTATTTCATATATAGAAGCCCATGGCACAGGTACAATATTGGGTGATCCCATAGAAATTGCAGCCCTTTCAGACGCCTTTGATTCTGCAAAGATAAAAAAAGAATATTGTTCCATAGGTTCCATAAAACCGAATATTGGCCACCTGGATGCCGCTGCCGGGATAGCCGGGCTTATCAAGACAGCACTATCATTATATCATAAGCAGATTCCCCCCAGTATAAACTTTAAGGAGCTCAATCCCAAAATAAATCTCGATAACACCCCTTTCTATATCAATGTAAAACTTAAAGAATGGTCCATAGATGATGGTGTCCGCCGGGCTGGTGTGAGTTCGTTTGGCATTGGAGGGACTAATGCCCATATTGTACTTGAAGAAGCACCTCAAATCACCCCAAGCAGAAAGTCACGCTCTCATCAGCTACTCTTTTTCTCTGCTAAAACAATATCTGCACTGGAAAAAATGACGGATAATTTAGTTGAATATTGTAAAGAAAATCCAAATACCACGATTGCGGATATAGCTTTTAGTATAAATACAGGGAGAAAACACTTAAAACATCATCGAATGACCGTGTGTTCTGATTTAAATGATCTCATAAACACTCTGGAAATCCGTAATCCTAAGCGAGTACTCACTTATTTTGGAGAATCCAGGAATAAATCAGTATATTTTATGTTTCCCGGACAGGGTTCACAGTATAGAAAAATGGCATATGAATTATATATATCTGAACCATACTTTACCGAATCAGTAGATTATTGCTGTGAATTCATAAAAAAACAATATAATATTGATATTTTTAATCTTATTTACGACGAAGCAGATATTGCTAATAAATCAAATGGGAACCAGATAAATAAAACCGCATTTACACAACCTGCACTTTTTATTATCGAATATGCATTAGCTAAATTGCTCATAAAATGGGGTATTCGTCCTCATGGTATGATTGGCCATGGTGTTGGAGAATATGTTTGCGCTTGTATATCCGGCGTATTAAAAATCGAAGACGCATTAAAGTTAATGACAATCCGCGGCAGACTTATGCAGGAACTGCCTTCAGGGGAGATGGTGGCCATTCATCTTTCTGCACAACAAATTAATCCATATCTGAATAAATTCGTCTCTATTGCAGCAAAGAACACACCTGCTTTGACTGTTATTTCAGGATCAACGGGAAGTATTCGTGAAATAAAACAAAAATTAGAAGATGATGGTGTTACAGTGAGTCAGCTGCCTGTATCTCATGCTTTTCATTCTTATATGATGGAGCCTATAAAGGAAAAATTTTACGATGCCATTAAAGAACTTACCTTTCATTCACCTCAAATCCCGTACATATCAAATTATACGGGGACATGGATTACGGATAACGAAATCATGGATCCGGAATACTGGTATAATCACTTGAGAAACACGGTAAACTTTACAGAGGGGATTAAAGAATTATTAAATGATCAGGAAGGTATTTTTTTGGAAGTAGGTCCGGGAAGAACATTAAGCTCTTGTGTCGGGCGGCATCCTTCCCGAAGGAAAACACAATTTGTATTGACAACAATGAAAAGTCCAAAAGATACAGACAATGATCAGATGTTTTTTTTAGATACAATTGGCCGGTATTTATTATCAGGGGGAAAGATAAACTGGCACAGTTTTTATAGCGATGAGACAAGAGTCCGCATCTCCCTTCCATCTTATCCGTTTGAAAGACAACGTTTCTGGATAGAGAGGCCGCAGGATTATAATGAAACAGGTAATCAAAATGAAAAAGCAGTGAATAATAATCAAGCTGAGGATACAGGAAATTTGGGATTACACGACCGGCCCAATCTATCACAGCCATTTGCAGAACCAAGAAATGCTTTTGAACAGACTATTACAGAAATTTGGAAGGAATCCCTTGGGATCAAGTCCATCGGTATTTATGATAATTTTTTTGAATTGGGAGGTCATTCGTTGCTGGCAACCCGGATTATTTCCAGACTGCGGGAAAAATTTAATACGGAAATATCATTAATGGCCTTTATGGATGCAGGTTCTATTGCAGAATTGGGGATGGAGATTATTGAATCCCTATGCAGTACCGAATCTGAAGAAGAAATACACCGCCTTATTGAAGAAGTGAAAAACGGTGTCTAAATAACTTCATAGGCAGAATATCCTATACATATTCTATATATAAAAATTTTGGAGACAGATAATGGATGATACAAATATATTCGACCGGATAAAGAATTATTCTCCGGCTAAACAGGCACTATTAAAAAAGATGCTTTTGAAAAAAAAATTGGAAAACAGCACTGTCGAGGCCTCCATACCAAAGAGAAAGGATTTGTTTTCATTCCCCCTTTCTTTTGCCCAGGAGCGGCTTTGGTTTTTACATAAATTCTCTCCAAATAAATCCATGTACAACATGGCCGGATATGCAAAAGTAACCGGTCCGATGGATATACCCTTAGTGGAAGCAAGTTTTAATTTTGTCATCAATCGTCATGATGTTTTAAGAACACGCTTTAGCGAGGATAATGGTGTTCCGGCTGCAGAAATTATAAATGATTTTAAAATCACCCTGGAAAAGAATGACCTGAGAAATAAAGCGGAAAAAAATGATAATACATATATTACATCACTCCTTACAAAGGAAGCAGAAAAACCTTTTGATTTATCAACAGCCCCTCCAATCCGTTTTATTTTATTTCAGTTGGAAGATCAAAGTTTTATCGTTCTGGTAGTTATACATCATATAGTGTCCGATGGTTTTTCAACAAACATTTTATTTAAAGAGTCAATTTCCTATTATAATTCAAAAAAAGAAAATAAAGAGCTGTCAATGCCGGATTTATCTATTCAATACGCAGATTATGCGGTTTGGCAGAAGAAGAGATTCCGGCAGGAAGTACTAAAGAATCAGATGGAGTATTGGAAAAATCGACTGAATGGATGTGAACAGATCCTGCGGCTCCCATTAGATTTTCCAATAGAATCCATGCTCACAAATGAAGGAGACAGAATTCCTTTTACTATCAACAAGGAAAGAACAGAGAAAATTAAAACAGAGAGTAAAAATCAAGGGGTTACTCCATTTATGTTTTTACTCACGGCATTTAAAATACTACTCTATCGTTTTACATATCAAGAGGATATTATTGTCGGGATCCCGGTATTTGGCCGTCATAATACGGAAACACAGAGTCTTATTGGATGTTTTATTAATGTGCTGCCCATCCGGTCACATATCACCGGTGAATACAGTTTTTCCAGGTTGTTATTAGAGATAAAAAAAGACACGGTTGAAGCATATCAAAACCAGGATATTCCGTTCGAAAAACTCATAGATGAACTTCACGTGAAAAGGGATATGAGTCATAGTCCGCTTTGCCAGGTAACCTTTAGCTATGAGGAAAGTCCCATTAAAGATATCAGTATGAGCGGTGTGGCTATACATTTTAGTGAAATATCAACAAATACCTCCAGAGTGGAATTGGAACTTGAGCTGACAGAAGAAAATGATATCCTCACTGGTTGGTTTAATTTTTGTACCCATAGCTTTAAAAAAAGTTCCATACAACGTATGATAGAGCATTTCATCAATATTATTGATAGTGTCCTGAAGAATCCGGAAGTACAAATTAAAGAAATCCATTTCTTAACAAATTTTGAAAAAGATTTATTCTTTTCAAAAAATAAAGACCGGTATCAATTTTATCCGCCGGGAAAATGCATTCACCAGGTTTTTGAAGAGCAGGCTCAGAAAAATCCTCATCATCATGCCCTTGTGTCAGGGGATAGAACCATGAATTATGAAGAATTGAATAAAAAAGCGAACATGCTTGCTCATCATTTAAAAAAGCTGGGAACGGGACCGGAAGTTAAGGTTGCGGTATTCTGCCCCCGTTCAATTGAGATGATTATAGGGGTTCTCGGGATTTTAAAAGCAGGCGGATGTTATGTGCCTATTGATATTTCCAATCCCGTGGAAAGAATTAAATATATCCTTAATGATGTCCAGGCGGACATTATACTGACAACCGGAAATAATCTTGATTCCATAGAGTTTGACGGTCGGATTATTGTCCTGGATACCGGATGGAATGAAATTGAAAAATATGATTCCGATAATACGACAAATGATGATCTTACACCTCAAAATACGGCTTATATTATTTATACGTCGGGCTCAACAGGAAAACCCAAGGGAGTGATGGTGAGCCATTACAATGTTATTCGTTTGTTTGAATCTACTCAGCAATGGTTTCATTTTACAGACAAAGATGTATGGACTTTATTTCATTCTTTAGCATTTGATTTCTCCGTATGGGAAATATGGGGCGCTTTGTTTTATTCAGGTAAACTTGTCATTATACCATATTGGGCTGCCCGTTCGCTGGATAAATTCTATAAAATTCTGGTAGATGAAAAGGTAACCGTATTAAATCAAACCCCCTCTGCATTTAAGCATTTATCCGCTTTAGAAGAAACAGAAATGTATGATCATTCCTCTCTTTCGTTACGATATATAGTATTTGGTGGTGAAGCCCTTGATTTTGCTTCATTGGCTTCATGGGTAAAACGTCATGGAGACAACTATCCGCAATTAATAAATATGTATGGAATTACGGAAACCACCGTGCATGTTACGTACAGGCGGGTCACCGAGAAAGATATTAATGAATCAAAAGGAAGTCTCATCGGTATTCCTCTACCGGATCTTACTCTGTATTTACTGGATATATATAATCACCATGTTCCTGTTGGTGTTGCCGGAGAAATATGTGTCGGTGGATCAGGGGTTGCCCGGGGTTATTTGAACAGACCGGAACTCACTGATCAAAAGTTTGTAAAAAATGTATTTGAAACAGATACTCATAGCCGCTTGTATAAATCCGGGGATTCAGCCCGATATCTGGAAAATGGAGATGTGGAATATTTAGGTCGTATCGATCTCCAGGTGAAAATCAGGGGATATCGCATTGAATTAGGAGAGATAGAAAATGTTTTACTCCGTTATCCCATGGTAAGGGAATGTGTTGTTATGGTTCATGTGGATGAAATAAAAGGTAATTACCTTGTCGCATATATTATTCCACAGAATACTGAAACAATTGATTCATCGGATGTACGGACATTTATAGCCGGACAATTACCTGAATATATGATCCCGTCTTTTTTCCTGACCCTAGAACAATTTCCATTAACAATTAATAATAAAATAGACAGAAAAAAATTACCTGTGCCCACAGTTGAAGAGCCTGGTGAGGAATATGTAGGGCCACGGAATAAAATAGAAGAAGTGATAACTGCTGTCTGGTGTGAAGTTCTGGAATTAGAAAAAATCGGAGTAAGAAATAACTTTTTTGAACAAGGCGGGCATTCATTATTAGCAACACAAGTCATGTCACGTATCCGCCGCATATTTCATCTGGATATCCCGCTCTATAATTTATTTCAATCCCCGACTATTGAATCAATAGCAAAGATATTACAATCAAAAGAAACAGAGGCCGGACAGATGGAAGAAATCGCTGCATTATACCAGAAGATCTGCATGATGTCGGACGATGAATTAAAACAATTTATGTCAGAAAAATAAGATAGGATAAACAAAAAATGCCTGGGAAAGAAACTATATTCGACAAACTAAATAGAGACGAAATATTCGATCTTTTATTAAAGAAGAAAGGACTCCTTAAAACGAACGTGGAGGAGACAATTCAACCTGTCAGCCGGGACGGGGATTTACCCTTGTCTTTTTCCCAAAAAAGGTTGTGGTTTTTGGATTGTTATGATTCCGGCAGCCCGTATTACAATATGCCTTTTGCAGTGAAAATAAAAGGTACATTACAGATTGATGTATTGGAAAAAAGTATTCAAGAAATAATCAGGCAGAATGAAATATTAAGGACACAGTTTTATTCAGACGGTGAACGTCTACTGCAGAATATTATTACCGATTTCAAGTTTCAATTAAAAAAGATGGATATCAGCCGTTTTTCCTCGGAAGAAAAAGAGAAAAAACTTAAAGAAATCATACATAACGAAGTAAATTATATTTTTAACCTGCAAAAAGAACTATTAATACGAATCCGGTTGGTGCAGACCGGGAAAGAAGAGTATGTTTTAATTCAGAATATTCATCATATTGTATTTGACGGCTGGTCTATTGGAATATTTGTAAAAGAATTGATGGAATACTATAAGGCATTTGCTTCTAAAAAAGATATAC
>JAFGRV010000269.1 GCA_016934975.1 Spirochaetales bacterium
AATTGAGATTTTATGTTTTTTTAGAATATAATAGTAATTGAGGTTATATCATGTTTTTTTTATTAATAAGGATAAATGAACCATACTATTGCTTTGACCGGTTAATTTTTAATCTATTATTGGTTTGTAAAGTGCTTATACTCATTAAAAAATGGTCAAAGCTTGCGTATGTTGACCATTTTATACATTATAGATGAGGCACTATAATATAAAGATTGATTTAGAATATGTCGGTCAAAACACGATTACTATGATGCTTACAGATAGAGCAGATGATAAGCAAGCAGTCATTGTGGACGCTTTATTGATTGCGCAGTATTGAATCGGTTTGCTCTCCTGATGTCCGGTATTGTCCGGTTGAGTTTGCCCGGGGTATTTTGTGAGGATAAAAGGAAGTGGTTTTTATTAATATTAATTGCTTTATAAGATTAGACTATCTATACTATTCATTGTATATACTACACTCATAAAAGGATAATTGAAATTGAGAACTATGAAAAATAGCTTTAAAAACAGTCGTTATGAATCGGATATTCTTGATCCCCTTAAAGGAGATATGGAAAAAAAAATCAATTTACTCTCAAAGATTGTACTTTGTATTGCCACTGCTGGGTTTCTGGTATTCGCACTCTTTGAGCTTTTCTTTGGTAAAAAGGAAGTCTTTTTTGCAGGATTTATCACGACAATTGTGTTGATTATTCCTATGATTATGGTTTTCTTAAATAAGATAAAACCGGGGATCATTATATTTATTATTGTTATGACCGGGTCGATGATTTCTACACAAATTTTTTATATATATGATCCGGAATTACTTGGACTCATGATGATTGATTTTTCCGTTTATTTCGGGCTTATAATTACGAGTGGATTTATTCTTATTGAAAAACGGTATCTTTTTATCATTGTCTTTGTGACAGCGTTGCTTAATGGTATTGTCACTGCTTTCCTTACATCAGGAATATCCCTTGGAACAAAACGGTTTTTTCTTATTGAAATTATTATTTTTATGGCGATTGGGTGCCTCGTCTATTATTTTACTTATTTGTATAATGCCTTTCTTAATAAAGCCCGGTTGGAAATGCAAAAGCAGAGAATAGCAACGGAAAAACTTATAGAAGTAAATAAGGTATTTGGTCGTTTTGTTCCGAATAATTTTTTGAGATTGCTTAATAAAAAAAATATAATGGAGGTCCGGCTTGGTGATCAGATACAGATGCATATGACTGTCATGTTTGCCGATATTCGTTCCTTTACAACTCTCTCTGAAAAAATGACACCAAAAGAAAATTTTGAATTTTTAAATAGTTTATTAAAGTTTTTCGGACCCACGGTAAGGCATTTTCAGGGGTTTGTTGATAAATATATTGGGGATGCGGTTCTTTCTCTTTTTCCGATAAAAGTTTCACATGCAGTAAGTGCTGCTGTTGAGATTCAAAGACTCATAGCTTTGTTTAATAAAGAGCGGATTCGGGAAAAGAAACCCCCTGTAAAAATGGGTTTTGGAATAAACTCGGGGGATGTGATCGCCGGAATTATCGGAGAGGAAGAACGGATGGAAGAGACCGTTATTTCTGATGCTGTAAATATTGCATCCAGACTTGAATCACTTACAAAACTCTATGGCAGCGGGATAATAATTAGCGGAGATGCCCTCGGGCATATAACCGAAGAACAAAATTTTCAGTCCAGGTTTCTGGATAATATACAAGTGGAAGGTAAGATTTTACCGGTTTCTGTTTTTGAGGTTCTTGATTTGAGTGATCCGGAGCAACAAAAACGCTTTGAGAATAAAGATATTTATAAAACCGGATGGGATTTCTATTGCGATGGAAGAATAGATGAAGCTATTGAGAAGTTTGAATATATACTCGCCCTTAATCCGGATGATATCGCGGCAGAATATCAGCTTCTTCGATGCAGAGCTTTCTTAAAAGAGTGAGAAGCGGGATTGTTTTTTTTGGAGGAATGAGATGGTGAATTTTCGCAGATCAACAATCGGTGGAGTGTGTGCATTAGCCGCAGGATTAGCATTATTGATAATTGCTGTCGCATATTTTTTTACTCCAATAGAACAGTCCTCGACAACAACGTTTTATTCCAGGGCTTTTTTCGCTTCAATTAATAAATCTTTCATAATTCAGGAATTTTTATATTGGGGACTTATTTTTTCGGGGATTTTTGGAATAGGTGTTGTCGTTGTTGTAACAGATCGTCTTCGGGATGTTAACAAAGATCTGGCTGGATGGACATCGGTTCTGGCATTTATCGGATATGGATTTCAGATGAGTTGTAATATATTGGGGAGAGATTATGTCCTTCGTATATCCCCCTATTACCCATCCCTGGATCCGGCAGTACAAGCTGTTGTAAACTTTCAGGGTAATATTTTTAATGACTGGGCAGCATTTGGCCTTATCGGATCGTGGTTTATCGCGATAAATTATATGGCATTTCAGGCAGACCGGTTTTCACGACTCATATCCATCGCCGGAATGTGTGCGGGTATCGGTTATTGGCTTATTCCTCTTGGAAACATTTTTAATTCTGATTTCCTCGTTAACATCGCCGCTGCCAGTGCAATTATTCTTGTACCTTTGTGGTATGTGAGGATCGGGATTATTCTTTTGCAGAAACCGGCAATGTCGAAATAGGAAGTGGAGGAATAACTCCTTATAATGGTTTGAATCTTAATCAATATAGAGAAATTATATTTGATAGTATAACTGTTCCTAAAACTATAAACGCCTAAACTTATAATGTGGTTAACCACGGAGGGCTTGAGCAAGCCCAGTACACGGAAAAGCACTGGCTGTGGACAGCCTATGCTTTGGGACATAAAGTCAATCCGGGGATCTATACGCAGAGTCCCGAGCCGCTGTTCGGCGGATATTGTTATCATTTTTTTACACTTCTTAATAAAAAACCAATCCGTGAAAACACACCCACATTCTTCTTGCCCTATCAGCTTTTTTACTTTATACTTAAAAAAATCCCATAATCCGAAAGCAGGCACATGAATAAAAAATATGATAAAACACCGAAAAACTCACAACACCCCGATTCTCGTGTAAAAGTAGTACCCCCCTATTCCCCTCTTGCACTATTATACGACATTACTACCCTCCAGCAGACAATCGGGAACCAGGAGGTGCAGCGGCTCATACAGAATTCCGGCATCCTGCCAAAACTGTATGTCAATAACCCCCACAATGCCTCTGAACAGGAAGCAGACAGAGTTGCAGAGAAAGTTGTGCAAATTCCCCGGACAGATACTGAAATTACACCTCCTCATATCAGTCAATTGAAAGACACTCATGGAGCAGGCGTAAATCCTGTTGGTGGGGAAATTGAATCGGATATAAAAGCCCTGGAAGGAAAAGGGAGTCCCCTCCCTAAAAGTGTGAGAGATTATCTACAGCCTCGTTTCGGTGTTGATCTTGAGGATGTCCGTATCCATACGAATTCAAATGCCGACCGCCTTGCCCGGGCGATTAAGGCCCGTGCTTTTGTACACGGCAATAACGTGGTTTTTGCGAAAGGCGAGTACGATCCTTCATCCTCCAGCGGGAAAAAACTCATAGCCCATGAATTGACTCATGTCATTCAGCAAGGTGCAGGGAAACGTCCCGAGGATAAAAATAATAGTTCAACAATATCTGCAAAAAATAACTATTTTGATTTTACCGGCACAAGTCCCGGTACTTCCCTCAACCTTGCGGATATAGCTACACTCAATGATCTCATTAAAACCGGCCGATTTGATATAATGGAGTATGCATATTTAAACAAACCTGCACGGGATAAATCAATAAAAGATATTGAAAAGAATAATCTGGCATATATTCCCGCACTTCCATTTCATTATAAAAACTATAATCCCTTAGGCTGGACATTTGTCCAGGGATCAAATTACATCCACTTTACTAAAGATGCGGAAAAAGATCCGAAAGTTTATTACTTGGTCTGGACCAAATTGAAAGATGGGGTTGCCACGGTACTGGATTCTTATGAATTTAAAGCAGGTAAACAAATCCCTTATGGTGATAAATCTTTTACCATAGATGAATTATGGGAATTTTCCAAAACTGCCCGGGAAGAGTTTTTAGGACTCGATGAAAATGGAGAACAGAAAAGTGCCTGGTTAACCTTATGTAATTACGCCTTCGGAATCACATCAAAAGGATACAGCGGCTCTCATTTGCGAAACCCTGAAAAGGGAGGAATTTATAGTATTGGTGATATTCTTAAGAATATGTATAATGGCAAGAATAATACGGAAGATTATGTGTATGTTGAAACTAATTGGGAAATGGCTGCTAAATATGCACACAAAGGTGGGTATGCTATTGCATTAAATGCACATCCTGATTATTGGCATGGTGCCACAATGGTAGGATTTAGTAATGATAGAATACCACAAGTTTATAATGCAGGCTGGGCAAGCTGGGGAACCGGAATAATGAATCTCGGTGCGGCATTTGGTTATAATAAAGAAAAAAAAGAACTATATAATTCTCCCGATATGCATTATTTTGTTTTAATAAAAAATCCGGCTGATGAATAATAGAATTGGGAAGGACTAAAATATGAAATTTTATAAGGTTATTATATTATTGTTAGTTCTGATTATCTTTTTTTATGGGTGTAAAAAAAAAGAGGATAAAATCATGGAAAAAGATGCAGTTGTAAATGAGGACGAAATAAAAAAAGAAGATCCGGTACTGAATGAAAAAATAAATACTATTGTAAATCCTGATAAAGAATTGCATTACGTTAGCAAAGGTCTAAAAGAAGGGTATATTGATAAAAATGGTAATGTAATTATCGATTTAATTTATGAAATTGCATATCCTTTTTCAGAGGGATTAGCCATAGTATCTTATGATTCACACATCTTTGGTTTTATAGATAAAAACGGTAACATGGTTATTGAACCGAATTTTGGTCTTGCAGAGGCATTTTCCGAAGGTGTCGCATATGTAACGCAAAGAGGTGAACGAGGATATATTAATAAAACCGGAGAATTTGTATTTAAGCTAGAATCCGGTATTTCCGGAGGTTTTTCTGAAGGCCTGGCAGCGTATGCTATCAACTGGGACTCAGAGACAGAGGATGCTAAATGGGGTTTTATCGACAAAACAGGAAAAGTTGTCATAGAACCGCAGTGGGATTTTGCAGGTGATTTCAAGGAAGGTTTATGTTTCGTTGGAAATATTATTCATAAATATGATCGCTTTAATCCCCGGTCCTATGGATATATCGATAAAACCGGGGAATTAATAATTCCAATGACATTCGCAGGAGCATTCGATTTTAAAGATGGTATTGCCTTGGTTGTAGATGATGTGTATGGAACTCATTTTATAAATAAAAATGGAGAACCGGTATTACTGGAAATAACAAAAGATAAATATGTGGTAGAATTTTCCGAGGGAATAGCGCGGTTTGAAAACCCCCAAACAGATAAGTGGGGCTTTATCGATAAAACAGGACAGATAGTAATTGAGCCCCGTTTCTACGAAGTTAAAGATTTCTCCGAAGGCCTGGCTGCATTCCGGGTAGAAGAACAGGGTTTATGGGGCTATATCAATAAATCGGGCGAAGTAGTCATCGAAGCAAAATATAAAAAGTGCGGCAATTTCTTTAACGGCCTTGCAAACGTCGAGACACTCCCCGATTATAACGAATATCTTATAAACAAGGCAGATGAAATAATCTGGGAATATCAATAATACCTGCCTTGTTTCAAGTAATTAAGGTAAACAACATTTTTCTTGCTTTATCAGCTTTATTACTATATATTCTAAACATATACTTTAACTCAAAAGCAACCCGGAGTTCATATATTTACTGAAAAAGTAATTTGCTTTTAACGCTGTCGAATAAATAAAACATAAAATTCCATTTATTCTTTAGAAATGGGAATAGCATATTTTTTTAAGATATAACTATCAATGAACCATAAAAACAAAGCGGAGGACAAACCAATGAAAAAAATATTTCTTTTACTGACAATTGTTTCACTATTTCTATTCGCAGGCTGCTATGAAGCGGATGATCCGACAGCCACGGATGAACCCACTGCGGGACCAACAATTGATCCCACCCCGGAACCAACGGATATTCCATGGAGTAATGAGACGAAGTTAATAGCAGTTGATGGAGTTGTTAGTGATGATTTTGGTAGGGCAGTGAGTATTTCCGGCGATTATGCAATTGTCGGTGTCTCTGGTGAAATGGGAATTGGAGCCGCTTTTATTTATACGAAGACCGGGACAATATGGTCTGTGCAGCAAAAAATTTTCGCAAGTGCTGGAGACACGGGTCAAAGTTTCGGTTATTCCGTTGGTATTTCGGGTGATTATATAATTGTGGGTGCAGTTAATGTAGCTTCAGCTTATATATTTGCCCGTAGTGGAACAATATGGACAGAACAACCGCTGATAAAAACAGGTGATTCCGCTTATTTATTTGGGAAGTCAGTAGGTATTTCCGGTGATTATGCAATTGTCGGAGCTAATGGTGATGATAATGGACATGATTTAGGTACCGGTTCTGCTTACATTTTTCACCGGGAAGAGGCAGCCTGGAATGAACAACAGAATATTATCGCGAGTGATGAAGCGGTAGGTGATCAGGCCGGATTTTCCGTAGGCATTTCCGGTGACTATGCAATTATGGGAGCCCCATATAACGATGATTCAGGACTTGATTCCGGTTCCGCGTATATCTTCGTCCGCGCTGGAACAATATGGAATGAACAGGAAAAACTTGTCGCAAACGATGCGGCTTCAGAGGATTATTTCGGTATTGCTGTGGCGATTTCCGGTGATTATGCTGTTGTCGGGGCTACCGGTAATGAAGATCTGGCAACCGATACCGGGGCTGCTTATGTCTTCGTGAGAGAGGGGACAAACTGGACACAACAACAAAAATTGACTGCAAGTGATGCTGTATCAAATGATAAATTCGGGAATTCCGTAAGTATTTCCGGTGATACAATTGTCGTCGGTACCAAGGCAGATGATTCCGGAAGAGGATCAGCCTATATTTTTGTCCGGGACGGAACAACATGGACACAGCAATCCAAGCTCACGGCAAGTGATAGGGCAGAAGGTGACAATTTCGGATGTTCAGTCGGAATCTCCGGTAGTTCTGCTATTATTGGTGCATATAATAATAATGAAATAGATGTTTCTAACGGAGCTGTGTATATTTATGAGTGAAATTATTGGTGTATTGTGGTTTATGGTTTTAAATTTGTAATAAAAGCAAGAAGAATTGGAGGATCTGTGTTGTAATATATTTCTACATCTGATATTTTATTTATCAATAACAAGCACATTAAGGTTTTTGAATCTCATCTATTGTATAGTTAGTGTCTTAGAAAAAAATATTGACAAAATATGAAGTCTTAGGATATAGTATGTTGAAAAGTTTCTTAAAATTGCACTGTTAGTGCAAAAATTTTTTAATAAAATGCTTTTTATAGAAGGAGAACCTAATGAAATTATTAAAAATTGCTTTTTGTTTAATCTTAGCATTATCATTTTTCGGCTGTCCGGGAGAATCAGATGATGATGATGACGATAATGGTGGATCAAATGATTATGTCGTAACATTGGGACCAGATCAAAGTGATCAAACAAGTTGTACCGCAACTGATAATGGTGATGGTTCTTGGAATCTTGCCTGGGGTGGAGCATTTGGATGGTATCAGAGAAATGTTGGTGAAGATAGAAGTGTAAATACGACTGTTGAACTTGATATTTCATGTTCCGCTGCAAATCAAGTAAAATTAGATATGCAGGATAGTACCGGATCTATTTTTAATAACTCGGATGATAACTGGGTAACTTTAACCGGAGGAGACACAAGAGAAACTATCACTTATAATTTATCAACAAAAGCCACAAGAGATGATATAGCATTAGCTACTTTAATGGCTGATTTACAAAGTGTTGTTCTTCAAAATCATAATACTACTGCCGCTTTCACACTTTATTCAATTACTTTAAAATAACTTATTAATATTTATATATAAAGCCGTGTATTTCACACGGCTTTTTTTTATAAATTTTTGCCCTGATTTGTCTGGAGATTTAAAACAAAAGATAAAATATTCTATAAGTGAGATAGTTTAA
>JAFGRV010000270.1 GCA_016934975.1 Spirochaetales bacterium
AAATCTTAATATGATAAGGATAATATTTAATCATGATACTATCGATCTTAGAATTTTTAATTGGTTTTATTTTCCTCGGAATAATTGGAATGGCATATTTATTCTTTACAAAAAAATATGCAAGAAAAACCATAGCGTTATTTTATTCTAAACATAAAATCTAACGCGTTATAGAGATAAACTTCATTCTATTAACTTTTCAACTCTTTTTCTGTTTACCGGAAGGTTTATGAAGAATAAACACTATACTCTTTACAATGCTGCCCCCGGCATCGGGGGCAGGAATTCACATCAAAATAACATACTCATAGATGGGAACATTAAAAATCCCGGTCTCATATAAACACTTACGGAAGGGGTATAAACTTTTCGTCTTTTACAATCCCCTGACCGGTATCGGAAAGAAGAAAATCCACAAACTCCTTTTCTATTGTTCCCGGCTTGAGATCACCTTTATGAACAACATAGAGTTTTCTTGCAATCGGATAGTTTCCATTTACAACAGCCGATACTTCAGGGGCTATCCCATTAATAGCTATTGCTTTGCCGCCGGCATTTCTTACACCCTGGATATACCCGAAACCGCAATATCCGATAGAATAAGGAGTAGTACCGGCTTTGGTGACCATATCCCCATTCGATTCGGATATAATGGCATCGGCAATAAAACTTCCTTTTTTACTTCCGTAAATTTTGTCCAGAACAAGCTCGGCAAAGGTTGCCCTGGTACCGGATGCTTCGTCCCTGTTTATGACGATAATGCTTTCATCCGGTCCGCCAAGTTCACTCCATTTTGTCAGTTTGCCGGAAAAGATATCCGCCACTTGTTCCAGGGACAGGTTGTCCATGGGGACTTGATTATTGGTGATCACGGCTAAACCATCCAGGGCAATCGCTATAGGTTTTACCCCTTTTTCCAATTCAGAATCTTTAATATCTCTGGATGATCCGCCTAGGGAATAGGTGCCTTCAATGACACCATTTACGCCGACACTTGAACCCTGGCCTTCATAGCTGATGGTGATATCCTTATGGGTTTTTGTAAACTCTTCTATTGCAGACTCGATTATCGGGAGTACCGTGGTTGAGCCCCCAAAGTTGTAACTCTTCTGTTGCTTTGAACAGCCAATACAAAAAATACACGAAACTACAAGTATAGCAAATACTATTTTTTTCATTCGTTCCTCCAAAAATATAATTTATTTCATCCTGCTGAATACCATCAACTTCGGATGATTTTTTATTATGAATAGAATAGAGATAAAGAATTGTGATTCTTTTAGTATTTGATTAGGATTGTATGAGGATGAATTTCATGAGCTTTACCAAATCAAGTATTCCTGCTATTCTACACAAAAAGAGGATATATCATCTATGATAGAAATTATTAATTTTAGCAGGCGCTTCGGTTCGATTTCTGCCGTTGAAAATATGAACCTGACGATAAAAGAAGGTTTGGTATTCGGACTTCTTGGTCCCAATGGCGCAGGGAAATCAACAACCGTAAAAACAATTGCCGGGGCGATAAAACCGACCTCGGGAACCATACTCATTAATGGAAAGGATAGTGTGAACAATCCCATCGAGGCAAAAAAAATGACCGGATATGTACCGGAAAATCCAGGTTTATTTAAAAACCTCACAGGAAGGGAATATCTCTATCTGATCGGGAATCTCTATCATATGGAGGAAACTGTGTTAAAAGAAAAAATAACAAGGATTTTAACACAATTCGGACTGGAGGAACGGGGAGATGAACAGATTGATTCCTATTCCAAAGGTATGGCTCAAAAACTCGTCATCGCCTCTGCCATCATCCATAATCCCCAGGTTCTTATCCTCGATGAGCCCCTTACCGGTCTGGATGCAAAGGCTGCCGCGATTCTTAAAGAAATCATCCGGTCTTTTGCCCGAAACGGCAAAACAGTACTTTTTTCATCACATATTCTCGATGTTGTGGAAAAACTTTGTGACGAGATCGCCATTCTTTTTCAGGGCAATCTTCTGGTTACGGGGACTGCCCGGGATATCATAGAAAAAACCGGGTGTGAATCACTGGAAAAAAGTTTTATCAAACTCACCGGGGAATCGGATATAGCAAAAGAAGCTGCCGATATTGTTGCGGCCCTGGAATAAAGGATCACCTGATATGAAGAATATCGATTTTCATCAACTTTATATCATTACAAAATACAGTTTTCTCCAGGAAATCCGCTACAAGCGTTCCCTTAAGGGCAAAAAACACTCATACAGGACTTTTATCTCCATGCTTTTTATCTACATTTTTTCAGGGCTCATGATGGGTTTCTTGAGCGCGCAAATCAATCTCTATTCCGCGGCCTTTTTTTCATCAGCCTTATTTATGATTCTTATCGGCAATTTCATACTCCTGGAGTTTCCGACCCTTATCACCGGTCCCGAAGATTTCTCCGCCTATTCTTCTCTTCCCATCACGTCCTCAACCTATTTTTACGCGAAAGTTCTTACCGTTCTGATATTCGTCACTATCTTCAGTTTTTGTTATTCCCTCCCCGGGGCTTTTCTTTTATTTCAAAAAACCGGGAATTTTCTCGTCTTCCCGGGTTTTATATATCCCCAGTTCGCCGGAGGGATTTTTATTTCCCTTCTCATTATAAACTTCTACGGTATTCTTCTTAGATTTGTTCCCCTTCAGACAATAAGAAAAGTTTCCACTACCCTTAATTTCCTGCTCTTTTTTATTTTTTACGGTGGTTATTTTCTTATTTTTCAATATCTTAAGAGCTATGCTCATTTGTTTAAAGTAAACTACCAGGGTTTTTTTATTTTTTTTCCTAATGCCTGGGGCTCATCACTTTTTATACTCGGGGATAATCCTTATGCGATTCTTTCACTGTTTCTTTCTCTTTTTGTACCCGTCATACTACTGTTAGCTTCCAAAAGAATTATTTCCATAGATTTCGCGGAACGAATAGCGGAACAGACACTCATGAGTCCTAAAAAAAAGAAAAGAAATAAAAACTCACGATCTTCGGTTTTATGGAAAACCTTCGAAGAAAAAGCCATGGCCTTGCTCATACGATCCAATTTTACTCATGATGTGCAGTTTAAGCTCAGCATTCTTACGATTATTCCCCTTACCATTCTTTATTTTATTATTGTTCTTTTTGTATACAAAGGCTCTCTGGAAAACCCCTTTACTCAAAGTGGGATCCTTGGATTTCACAAGACACTTTTTCTTTACGTTGCAATCGGTTTTTTCCCCTTTTATATTAAAAGTGCTCTCGCATATTCACAGGACGCCGAAGCGAGCTGGATTTTTTTTACCACGGCATATAACAGACTCAACCTTATACTCGCCACACGGAAGTTTGTTTTTATTTTTTTCATGCTTCCATATTTTCTCCTGTTTTTTATCATCTATATTATCATGGCAGGGGTGATTATTCCCGTCATTCTCCATTTCCTCGTGGTGATCATCCTGGCATACATTCAAACCAATATTTTCCTTTTTTTTATGACGGATATCCCTTTTAGCAAAAAACCGCAACGGGGGCGAATGCTCCTGTCACTTCTCGCGAGAATGTCGATCTCGGTTCTCCTGCCTGTTCCTCTCTATGTATTCGTTATTTTTCTCTATCCCCAACCCCTCTTCTATGGGATTCTC
>JAFGRV010000024.1 GCA_016934975.1 Spirochaetales bacterium
CGTTCTTCATAACTCTCTGCATCCCACACAATAAGCCATCGTAATATTTTAATTGCATTTTGTTTAATAGTACTGTTTGTATTGCGGTTCAGAAAGGAAATAATATCTTTCATTTTTCCCTGTTGAATTATCTCGAAAATGAGACACTCGATCATCTCTGCATCCTTAGAGAGGAGTTTTTCCATAAGGTAATCTGCAAACTGGGAGAGCACATCAATGAGGGTCGCGTGTGCAACAGGATTTTCTTCTTTTATGCATCGAATCATTATGGTATTAAAGTGCCGGGGTTGTTTCCGGATCATAGCTGTAAGGGCAAGTCTCGCGCTTTTACGGATGACAGGATCATTGATATATGATAAAAGCAAGTGAAGGGACTTATCCGTCGGCAGATTACCTAACGACTCTGCGACGAGGTTTCGAATAAGAAAATCACTATGGGTGAGGTATCTTTCATGGTCTATCGACGCGACATAAACAGTTGAAAGCACACGGGTTGCCTCATGAGCAATATCGAGATCTCCGGAATCCACAAGGCTTTCAAGATATGTTTTTAGTTCTCCGGAGCGGTAATATTTTGCAAAATGAATGAGGAGCAGCCGGATTTCTTTTTCCGTACGCTGTTTAAAGAGTGGAATAAGATCCACCAGATCATCTCCTAATTCGGAAAGAAGACCCCAGATTTTCTTTTGAAAATTCAGAGGCTCTCCGGCAAGGCTGTCGATAATTGACGGAATAATGACATGTGCAGTTCCGATACCACTGAGGGCATTAATAAGGTAAAGTTTAATAAGGCGGCAATGTTCTCTTTCAAGGGTGTGGATAAGTAAAGGACACAAATGGGGATTCCGGAGAAGGGGAAGATAAGATGCTGCACGTAATCTGATGTATTGATTCTTCGAATGGAGATCCCGGATAAGGTAAACATCAATTTTGTGCTGTGAGAGTATCCCGAGGATGATCTCCTGTTGTTGTTCAGTAAGCCGGATTGAATCGGAAATCTTTGAGCATTCTTCAAGGAAAAGCCATTTGTGGGTCCGGATAAACCGGATTTCCTGTTTTGTCATCCTCTTTTTTGATTTATGGTTACCCAGTGACTCGCTAATAATTGATCGTATCCATTTGCGCTTTTGTTCCATTTTTTGCCGGTTCCGGCCTGATACAATAAATATGATTCCCGTCAGGATATCAATAAAGAGCATACAGAAAAACATAAGCCATGCAGGATTGAGCGGAATCAATATGAAATACCCCTTGTAATATTTGAGATAAGCCCTACAACCTCGGTAATGGAAATCGGTTTACGGAAAAAATACTTGATACCCCTGTCCACTGCTTTTTGAATAAAGTCTTCGTTTTTCTTATGAGAAATGAGGATAAAAGGGATAGTGTTCCAGAGGGCATTCATTCGCAGTTTTTCACGGATTGTAAATCCATTTATCATGGGGGTCATGACTTCACAAATAATAATCGTCGGGGGGGTGGATTGGATAAATGCCAGGGCGCTTTCACCTTCCGTACATGTATGAACTTCATAGCCAAGAGCTTCGATGGCTTTTATAAGAAGGTCAATAGTCGTTATATCCGGTTCAATAATGAGTATCTTGGGTTTGTCTGATAAGGAAGAATGTTTGATTTTTGATGTATCACAGATTGTATTCATTCCTTGTTGTTCGGCAAGATTGAGACGTTTTAATGCAGTCATCTCTATCTGTAATGCAAGTTGATCCGGAGAATTCTGCTGTCGGAAAAACTCGGATAAATTCACTATTCCTATGGAAATAGTAAGCTTTCTAAGGTAAAGTTCGGACTGCTGAACCAGGTCATGCAATTCTTCCGCTGCACAACGGCCTTCCTGAGGAGTGCATCCCGGGATATAATAGAAGAATACCGGTCCCCCAATCCGGAAAACCCGATGGGCCATGTTTTCATGGTGAGTGCAGTAATTCTGGAGAATCTGAGCTATGGCACGCAGGGCCTCATCCCCTCCTGAACGGTTATGAAGTAAATTAATTTCAATGATATTATCCAGTTTAATAGCGATGAGTGAGCTATTTACATTATTTTCCCGGGTGCGCATAAATTCTTCCGGCAGGAAAAGCCGGAAAAGATAATCGTTCCTTAAACCGGTGAGAATATCCTCCGTTAGTTGTTTTTCTTCGGACATGATGTTTCTCCCGGAAAGCGGGGTTTCCTTCTGGTGCATATCATAAATTTTAGTTAAATGAGTCTGTGAAGTCAAGGTTATAGTCGTAATTAATTAAATTGTCACTTATTTTGATCTTTTCTACGTAATATATTTCCTTATATTATTAGAAGTTATAAATGTCTGTATCGAGAGTGTCACCGGTGAATGTTTATAACGCAATACTTGATAAATCTGCCGATATATCTTTAATAATGTGTATCGTGTTTTTTTATGTATCAGTAAAAAAAGTGGGATTAAATATTAGTGTTCTTACAAAAATAAAACTTCTCACAATCGGTGATATCTTGATTCTTTTGTCATAAATATCTACTATGTAACTATCTGTAAAAATTCATGTAAGGAGTAGTCAGGTTTTTGCATGAAATAGAGTATTTTTGAGAGAACCTCTATAAATACGAGAGGTGGGAATGAGAACAAGATGAATAAAGAAATCCGATGCATTGGAATCCTTACTTCAGGGGGTGACTGCCCCGGGCTTAACGCGGCGATCAGGGCAGTTGCAAAAACTGTTGTTCAACAGGGTGTGGGGATTGTCGGTATTCTCGACGGTTTTACCGGGCTTGTTCAAAACAGAGTTATTCATCTGGGACCGAACGAATTGTCCGGACTATTGACCCAGGGTGGAACAATTCTCGGTACAAGCAGAAATAAGCCCCATAAAATGCCCCTCCCGGATGGAACCTTCCATAATATGACCGGTGCAGCCATAGAAAATTATAACCGCCTTGGCCTTGATTGTCTTGTTTGTCTTGGTGGAGGCGGAACCCAGAAAAATGCTTTTCGTCTGATGAGGGATGGAGATCTGCGGGTAATTACTCTTCCCAAAACAATTGATAATGATATCTGGGGAACGGATGTCTCCTTCGGATATGATACAGCCATGTCTATTGCATGTGAAGCGATCGACCGGTTACATACCACTGCTTCAAGCCACCACAGGATTATGATTGTCGATGTCATGGGACATAATACGGGATGGCTTGCTTTAAGTGCGGGCATTGCCGGAGGAGCGGATATTATTCTGATACCGGAAATCCCTTATAAAATGGAGAAAGTCCTGGAAGCACTTGTTGCAAGAAGGAAAAGAGGAAAACGTTTTAGTATTATTGTCGTTGCCGAAG
>JAFGRV010000271.1 GCA_016934975.1 Spirochaetales bacterium
ATATCCTCTGCCTTAAAAATAAATGGAGGCGAAAGAATACTTGATCTTGGTTGTGGTTTTGGCAGACATTCATTAGAACTTGCAAAAGGAGGGACTCTAAAACCATGCGTATCGACAGGATGATCTCAATCATCATACTCCTCCTGAACAGGGAAACCGTCACAGCTCATGAGCTATCCAGGCGCTTCGAAGTATCTGTACGGACAATTTACCGCGATATCGATGCAATAAACCTTGCAGGGGTCCCGGTCATTTCTTTCCAGGGGAACCGGGGCGGATTCGGTATCATGGAGAACTACAAACTTAATCATCAGCTTCTTACCCTTAAAGATATGTGTTCCCTTCTAACGACATTAAAAGGGATAAATTCGACCCTGGAAGACAGGGAATTGGGACGAGCTATCGAAAAAATAAGGAGTTTGGTCCCGGTTGATAAAACGGAAACTCTTAATAATCATATGGAACACCTTGTTGTGGATATCCTCCCCCTGGGGTACAGGAAAAAACAAAAAGAAAATATCGCTTCTATTCATAAGGCGATTGAAGAGACGCGTCTCCTCTCATTTCAATACAGAAATAACCGGGGGGAACAGATAACGAGGACGATTGAACCGATGACACTTATTTTTAAGGGATATGCATGGTATCTTTTTGCCTGGTGTCAGGTCCGCAAGGATTACCGTTTCTTCCGGGTCTCAAGGATGGAAGATATCAACATACTTACCGGCTGCTTTGAACGGAAAAATAAATCCTATGACGATGTTTTTAGCGACGATACGCCGGATGAAGAGGAGATTACAATCAAATTACGATTTTCTCCTATAATGAAAAATAAGGTTGATGAGTATTTCGAGGATAATCAGATTACTTTCCTCGATAATGGTGAAATAGAGGTCACAATGTCGGTCCCGGAAGACGAGTGGATATATTCTCTTATTTTAAGTTACGGAGAACATGTGCAGGTTATCGAACCTCCTCATATCAGAACAATCATACAAAAAAAAGCGGAAAAAATACTTTCACATTACAAACCTGACATACTGATGTCACAACAGGATGATACAGTGTCCGTATATTACAATAAGGAGGACTAATACTATGGATTCATCATGTTTATCCTGTGCCATGCCCCTTGGGGGAAATGAGAATAAAAAATCAGAAGGAAAATACTGCACCTATTGTTCGGATGAGCAGGGGAAATTGCTTCCCCGGGAGCAGGTACAACAAGGAATTGCTCAATGGCTAAAAAGCTGGGCACCGAAACAGGATTCAGTGGATTTTGTCGAGAGGGCAGATCATTACATGAAAGCAATGCCTGCCTGGAGAGATTGATTTTAAAACTTTTTTTACCCCATAAACCTATATTCATGGGAATCAGACCGGAGGAGATTATCCCGCGGATACCTTTTCAGGAATGAATATTTTTATCTCCTCCGGTAATATTTATTTTATGAGCGTCAACACATGACACAAAAGATGAAATGAGGTTGATAAAAAACAGGGAGGAATACATGGATGTTATCGCACACCTTTCAAGCTCACAAGGCTTACGGGATGATATCCCAAATCAGAAACTGGCAAAAGAGCTTGTTGTAACAAAAGATTCGGAAGCAATAAACGTATTGGTTGAACATCTTTCTCATGAAGATAAAAAAATTCAATCCGATTGTATTAAAGTTCTTTATGAGGTGGGTTACCTTAATCCGGAGCTTATCGCTCACTATTTTTCCGAATTTTTAAGGCTTCTTAAAAGCAGACAAAACAGATTAGTCTGGGGGGGAATGATCGCACTCTCTACTATTGCAGAATTAAAGGCGAAAGAAATCCTCACTCATGTTGATGAGATCTATAAAGCCATTTCCGCAGGTTCTGTTATTACTGTAGACAGCGGAATCAAAGCCCTCGCCCTCGCTGCCAAGGCAGATAAAACATGCAAGGCTTCGATTTTTCCGTATCTTATACATCATTTAAAAACCTGCCGGCCCAAGGAGATTCCCATGCATGGGGAGTTTATTAGTGAAGCGGTTGATGCGTCGAATAAAAAAGAATTTATAGAAGTGCTTGAAAAAAGGAAAGATGTTCTCACACCTTCCCAACTAAAAAGAGTGGAGAGGATCTTGAAAAACCTGGGGAACTAAAATACGACAATTGTCCGTACCCGGAAATTAAAAACTCAGGAATACCCTGATTCTTTATCCGATCTCCATATATAACCGCAGGCCATGCATTCAAACTCATCCCAATAATCGGCATAACCGCCCCCGGTATATTCTGATTCATGATTAATCTCAACTTCCTCTTTACCGCATTTGGGGCAGATTGGCGGATAGTTTTCTTCATCACTCATGATTTTCTCTCTCCTTTTCTTAACCGGAACTTATGGCCATGGCACATTTTACTCCATCGGCGGCACTGGAAATAATGCCTCCGGCATAACCACTCCCCTCCCCGACAAAATACAAATTATCAAATCCGGAACATTTTCCGTTTTTTTCCCGGGAGACACGGAGAGGTGATGAAGTTTTATTTTCCAGACCCATTAAAGTGCCGGTTTCAAATCCTTTTATTTTCCTGCTAAAGTCATATAACCCTTCGGCAATGGCTTTGCTTACTATTTCCGGGACCATGGAAAATAAGGGAGCCGGTTTTACTCCCAGGGGATAACTCCCGGGATCCAGGGGCTTCGAATTTTTTCTTTTCATATAATCCTCTGCCCGGAGACCTGGGATTACCAGACTACCGGAGAAATTATAGAATTGTTCTTCCAATGTATCCATCCAGTCAAGAATTTCCACGGGACCGGAGGTATGCCCCAGAAGCATATCCGGATGTACTCCTGCAACACAACCTGCATTGGCAAATCGATTATCCCGGAGATAGAAACTCATACCATTGACAACACTCTTTTCTTCGAACGCCGCGGCAGGAACGACATATCCCCCGGGACACATGCAAAAAGTGTAGACAGGAACTCCGGATGTTGATTGAGTTGCTAATCGATATTCAGCGGCTTTTACACCGGGCAAACTCTCCCTCCCCCACTGGGATGTGTTAATCAGGTTCTGGGGATGCTCGATCCGGTGACCTATGGCAAAATTTTTAGTACCGAAAATAACACCCTCATTCATGAGGATGCGATAGGTATCATATGCCGAATGTCCTGTGGCTATCACGACATAATCAGCCTCTATCTCCTCCGAATCGCAGAGAACCGACTGTACCAGACTCCCCTTTTTTATTATCCCCGTCATCCGGGTATCGAATAAAATACGCCCCCCATTCTCAAGAAACCGCATCCGCAAGGCAACCACGATTTTTTCAAGATTATCCGTTCCGACATGGGGATGGGCCATGTATCCGATCTCTTCCGGAGCACCTGCTTTTATATATTCAGACAAAATAAAATGACGCTCCGATGAGATATGTTTTGATCTGGAGGTAAGTTTTCCGTCGGAAAAGGTACCGGCGCCGCCCTCGCCAAAAGCATAATTATTTTGAGGAGAAAACTCGCCTGTGCTCTCCAGATTCACGATTGCTTTTTTTCGTTCTCCCACCTCCGATCCCCGTTCAATAATCGTCACCTGGAAACCGGATAGCTGAAGTACAAGGGCGGCAAAAAAACCGGCCGGACCACTCCCCACAACAACTACCTTTTGCGTACGTTTTTTACAGGATAGTGTAAGTGATTGGGGAGCTTCATAATTTTCACCCGGGAAATGCCTTGAAAAAACAACCACTGTTATCTGCCAATGAATGGAATTCTTGTGACGGGCATCCAGGCTTTTCTTTTCAATCTGATATGTAAAATCCGGATCACCGCATTCGGAATGTATTATCTTTTTTATATCATCATCAGAATAATCTGTTGGAAGTGTCAGATGTAATGTTTTGTACCCCATAGTATCTTAATGATAATAGTTTTTTATGTTCTCACACAAGGGTTCGTATAGAAATTCCCTTATAATTTCGTGACATAAAAAAACAAAATAACTTCATTGAAACTGGTAATAAGTCCCTGATACCCGGGGTATTCTCCGGGGTGGTTTCGACAAATTTTTATCGATTACTCTCGTCAGGTATCCGGCAGGACTTGAATTAATAAGGTTTGCATAAAAAGAAACGTTTTGTTATCATGAACAGAGACATGCAGTGATAAATGCATCAACCATAAAAGAATACGAATGAATAATTATGACTAACATACGAAAAAGATTATATTTCCCCTATATTCCTCAAAGAGATTCCAGCGAATGCGGGACCACCTGTTTATCCATGATCGTGAACTATTACAGAGGTCCGAATGTACAGCCCCTGTTGCGCAGGTTGGGTAAGGTGAATCAATCACACACGGATCTTTATACCTTGCACAACCTTGCAATAAAATTCGGATTTTCTCCCGAGGGTATTAAAACAGATTATGTAAATTTAAGCCATTGCCAACTTCCCTGCATCGCCCATTATGATGATAATCATTTTATTGTTATTACAAAAGCAACACCAAAAAAAGTATGGATAACCGATCCCGCTTATGGAAAGATGATATTCAAAAAAGAAGAATTCCTGAAAAAATGGAAGGGAATCCTTCTTATTCTTACACCCCAAAAAAACCTTTTTTCGGATCCGGAGGTTCAGGAATTTATAAGTCTCCTTGCTCAACAAAAAAAGGAACTGAAAAAGCAGCACCTCGCTCTCCTGACACCTTTTAAAAAATTGTTTGGTATTATTTTTATACTGAGTTTTCTCCTCCAGGCTTTGGGGTTGGGACTGCCTTTTTTGAACCAGATTATTCTTGATACGATTATTATAGAAAAACGTTTAATATTGCTTTTTGCTGTTCTCGCCGGTCTTTGGGGCATATCTCTTCTTCAGATTATCATATCGATTGTACGGAATCTGTTGTTAACTCGTTTTAAGATTGATTTTGAGTTGAAATTTTTCAGCAGGCTCTTTCATCATCTCATATACCTTAAGCAGTCTTACTTTGACAGACATAAACGGGAAGATTTTGTGAATCGATTTCAGGAAAATTTGCGCATTCGAAATATCCTCTCGCCCTCATTTTTACAATCCTTCTTCGATTTTATATTTGTTATCAATTTTATCATCATTCTGTTCTTTTATCATGTGCCCCTCACACTCATTGCACTTGTTTTTCTCTGTATTATTTCAATCACCACAATTCTCTCCACCCCGCGGCTCCGGAGTCTTCAGAATATTATTTTCCATAAAAATGAAAGCGCCATGGGTTCTTTTTTGGACACTCTCCTGGGCATCAATACCATCAAACTTCTTAATCTTGAAACTTTTAAATTCAGGGAATGGAAAACCCGCTACTCCCAGGCACTCACGGAACAGGCAAAATCGGAACGCGCGTATATCTATCTCTCCGTTATTTTAAGCGGGGCGAATCTGATGAGTCGTGTTTTAATTATCGGGTATGGTGCGTATCTGCTTTTTCAAAACATACTCACGACAGGGCAATATATCGCCTTTATAAGTATTTTCGGCTATATAATGATTTCCGTATCAAGTATATCCTCTTTATGGTTTTCCTTACTGGAAATGTCGGTAACCTATGAAAAAATAAATGATATATTTATCCAGGAACAGGAAAAGAAGAAATCCGGAAACACGGGTGAGCTTCTTCATAAACCGGATATCCATTTTAAACACGTATCTTTTCATTACCCGCTGTATGATAATTATCCGGTTTTATCCGATATTTCACTCACCATTCCTTTCGGGACGAGTATGGGAATTGTGGGCAGGAATGGTTCCGGAAAGACCACATTGTTAAATCTGATAACGAAACTCTATGACCAGTATGACGGCACAATATGTATAAATGATAAAAATCTGGAGGATATTTATCCCGGTGATATTCGTCATAAAATCGGGATTGTTCCCCAGAAGGTCCATCTCTTTAACGGAAGTGTGAAAGAGAATATTATCTGCGGAGAAAGTGATGCCGGTGAAGAAGAGATTATCGAGGCGGCCAGGAAAGCAGATATTCACGATTTTATCGAGTCCCTTGCCTTCGGATATGAACAGAGAATAGGATCACATGGTATTAATCTCTCTGCGGGACAGGAGTTGAAAATTGCCTTTGCCCGTCTTTTTTTAAAAAAACCGGATATAATTATTCTTGATGAAGCAAGCAGCCACCTGGATGTCAATACGGAAAAACTTATATTGAATAATGTATATTCTCATTTTTATCAAAAAACCATTATTTCCGTTGCACACCGGATGTATACATTAAAACAGATGGATTTTATTATTGTTCTGGACATGGGTAAAATAATCGAACACGGTTCTCACGATGAATTGATGGCAAAAAACGGCTTTTATACCGGTTTTATTAAAACATATGTCGATGTATAGCCTTAATCTTTACACAAGAGAATCATACAAAGCCTGGTATTCTTTTTTGAACGAGGGTGATACCTTAAATCCTCTTTCAAGGACTTCTTTTGCTCGTGATAGTTCCTTATTCTCGATATAGACCACAGCCAGATCATGATACGGATCCATAAATCCCTGTGGCGCGAGTTCAATCGATTTATTCAGCATCGCGATCCCACCGGAGAGATCATTTAATCTGACAAGGCATAATCCGAGACCTTTACAGGCATAGGCATTGGAGGGATCTTTCGAAAGAGATGTTTCATTCCAGGTTTTCGCGAGGTCATAATTTTCCATGGAAAAATGGATATAACCCAGGAGATCGTAATGTTCCGTTTTTTCAGGGTATAGCTGCTCTGCCCGCTGCACATAAAGATCTGCCAGTTGAAACATTTCATCCTCGATACATTTTCCGGCTTTTTCCATCAGTTCCTTATAATCCGTCATCTTTTCAATGTTGATTTTTTCTTTTTCGATAGCCAGACGGAAAGAACAATACTTATTTTCATAGAGGGTTCCGCTTAAAGTGATTTTTGCACCGGTACAGCCGCCAAGGCAAAAGCTGCCGTACTGGCAATACCGGCAAAATCCCGTTAAATCAGTCTTCTTCATGCTTCGAATGCTATTAAATGCTTTTTTATCATTCCACATAGACAGAAGATCTTTGTCCCGGATATTTCCTTCAATAAACTTCGGATCCCTGATTGAAAGACAGGGATTCACATTTCCATTGGCAGTAATTCCGATAACGCATTTTCCTCCATTACAGCCATTCCAGAATTGGGGAACATCCTTGCCCACGGCATGTTTACGGATTTTAATTTCTTTTTCAGTGAAATAACCGATATCATCCGCAAGGTCGATGATGATGGGATAGTTGTGTATTGTATCATATGCAAAATCGATGATATCGTCGACCTGGGAAGGTGAAATAATCAACTCTTTATGGTCCAGGAGATTTCCCATGGGACTTGCTATCTGAAATTGCCAGCGTTGAACTTTTTTTGCTACCAGAATCTCTAAAAGTTCCGGGAGTTCCTGTATATTCTTCGTATTGATACTTGTACAGATAACAGAGGGCATTCCGTTATTATTCAAAGCATCCAGGGCTTTCATAACATGGTCAAAAGCCCCTTGTTTCCGTATGTCGTCATGGGTTGATGGCAGCCCATCCAGGCTGATGCCGATATTCAGTATTCCCGATGCACGGGCACGCTGAATGAGTTCATCATCAATAAACCATCCATTTGAAATAGCATTAGTTTGTATCCCCAGGCCGGTAAGACGCCGGGCGATAAGATCCCAATCTTTTCGCATGAAGGGTTCTCCCCCGGATAAAGTGACAACCCTGAATCCTGCTGTTGCAAGATTATCACAGAGAGCAATGGCTTCCTCTGTCGTTAATTCATCTGTATATTTTTCACCGCATCCGGAACCGCAATGTTTGCAGTGCATATTACATGCGTAGGTAATCTCCCAGACACAATTTGAAGGAATATAGTCCATGTTCATAAAAGAATTACACCTCTTATTAATAGATCTCGCTTCAAAAGCGGAAAATAACGAACTCTTGCTCTATTTCTACTCACTATACCGGGAATTATTTCTTTCTCAAATTTTAAAAGGTGTAATTCCTTTTTATAGTACACTCTTGTTTTTATTCAACCTTTGCAACAACAATTCCATACAATGGAACGATTGCATACCGTAATACCGGTTGGGGAGGTCCTTGCTGTTTCTGTTGATTCCCCTCACCCCCGATAATCTGCTTCATTTCATTTTCATTCAATTTGATTGCAGATAATTTTACATAGTTTTTCATAATAACACTCCTTTACATTTAATATTTTTA
>JAFGRV010000272.1 GCA_016934975.1 Spirochaetales bacterium
AACTTTGGTTATATCGTTACGATGATGGCAGCAATAGGCATTTCTTATCTTGTTTATATGCTCCAAATGAATGAAATAATAAAGGGAATTATTATCACCCTTATCGTTATATTTTCTTTTTATATCTATAATGGTGCTGTTCATGGCATGACTCGTGATATTGCCGATGATAAGAATCCCGGTTTTAAAGATTTTTTCAGGCATTTAAAAAGCAGCCTCAAAATAAGTATGCTTTTTGCTTTTATTTTTTCATCGATTATGATATTGAGCCTTTTATCCTTTGATATTTACAGACAATCGACAATCATTTTTAGAGATGCCGCCCGGTTTTTAATCCTCGGTTCTATTATTATCATTGTGACTGCCAGTCAGTATTTTTTCCCGATTTATTTTGGTCTGGATAAACGATTCCCTAAAATGATAAAAAAGATGTTTTTACTTTTCTTTGATAATCCTTTATTCACCTTTGGGCTTCTTATTATAAGCGCAATTCTCATTTTTATTTCAACATTTTCTATTTTTATTGTTCCGGGATTTGCTTCTGTTCCTTTATTATTAAATGTCGGATTAAAATTAAGACTTTACAAATATGATTACCTTGAAGATCATCCCGATACAAAATCTTCAAAAATACCCTGGGATACTCTTCTTCATGAGGATAAAATAAAAGTAGGAAAAAGAACCCTTAAAGGTATGATATTCCCCTGGAAAGAATAAGAAATCAAGGAAAATATAATATATCAGGTTTTTTATTTCAGCTTTTAGGCCGCCATATCTTAGGAAAATTATTTTATACTGATGATGATTGCAATCTCTGTGGTATCTGCCTGAAAAGATCTCCCGTTCATCTATTACTATGGCAGTTAAATAATCTTATACACAGAATATTCAGGAAGATTCTCGAATAATTTCTATTTATAAGAAACATGAAGTTTTTTACCAATCATTTCCGCATGACCCGTACTTTCAAATATATCTGAAAAGGTAAGATACATTCCTTCTTGTTCCATCAACTTCATAAGGTTCAAAAGTGCTTTTTGTGTCCCTAATAAAGCTTTAATAATAAAGGCACTGCATCTTTTACCACCGATCATGCCTGCATGACTTAAGAATGATGAAATCTTCTCGGGTATTTTTCCCATAAAGCCAAGTGATTCTGTACCTAAAACTATATATTGATAGGCAGTCAATTTTTTACCGATGTTTTTTAGTCCATCTATAAGATCTACCTGATGTCCCTGGGATTCGATACCCCGAACCAAGGCTTTTGAAATATCTATGAGTTGAGTCCTTTTATCAGTGGAAAAGAAAATTACCGCTACTCTCATATTTTTCTACTGCTTATTTATTGCCCCTGATCAGTTGATTCCTCCGGCTGCTGATTTCCTTCGGTCAGATTAGCTTCATCTTCAGGTTCTACCTGCGTGTCATCGGTTGTTGTTGTTGTTTCGTCTTCCGTTGTGACATACCATAATTGATCGTCACTGTCCTTATATTTTTGCTCACGTGCATAGTCAAGTATTGCTTCGGATTCCCTGGGTGTCCTCTTTAAATAAGCCAGCCCCAGGGTACTGACAATAAAGACGGTAGCAAGTACTGCGGTAATTCTTGTCAACACATTTCCTGATCGGGATCCGAAAGCAGTATTGCTTCCGCCGCCAAAAATACCACCAAGGCCTTCTCCGCCCTCATCCTGTAACATGACTAAAATAATTAAAAGAAGACCACTTAAAATAATAAATATTAAAAATAATATATCCATAATTTACTCCGGTATCATTATATTTGAGATTATTATACCATACATATCATAGCTATTACAATAGTATAAGGCCAAGAATATGTTTATTTATCATATTGTACTATTGGTACAAACTGGTCTGCTGTCAACGCAGCACCGCCGACCAGGGCACCATCAATATTGGCTTTAGCCATCAGCTCTTTTGCATTATTCGGTTTTACGGAACCGCCGTACTGAATGATCAATGTTTCGGCGATTTCCGGTGAATAAAGGGCTGTTATGGTCTTTCTGATAAATGCGTGCATATCATCGGCATCTTCCGGGGTTGCAGTAACGCCGGTACCGATCGCCCATACAGGCTCGTAAGCAATGGTGATATTTTTCATATGTTGAGGAGAAATATCTTTCAGACCGTTTTTTATTTGTTCTTCTACAACTTTTTCGGCATTTCCTGCATTCCGTTCTTCGATCTTTTCACCGACACATAAAATGACTTCCAAACCTTCTGAAAGTGCTAATTTTACTTTCTTGTTAATAAGCTCATCTTTTTCACCATAGACATGCCGCCGTTCCGAATGCCCTAAAATGACGATGGTGACTCCGACATCTTTTAGCATTACCGGAGATACTTCACCAGTATGAGCTCCCTGTACTTCCTGAGCCATATTCTGAGCACCTAAAACAATATTTGTTCCTTTAACAATTTTACTCACTTCTAAAAGTGCAGTAAAAGGAGGTGCTATCATTATTCTACATGTTTCTTTTGCCAATGCAGTAACAAGTTCTTTTGCCAAAGCAGTTGCTTCACCGACTGTTTTATGCATTTTCCAATTACCTGCGATAAACGATGTTCTCACTTTTCCGTCCTTTTCTGTTTAGATTATCGAATGCAGGTGTGATTTACCGGATAAACCAATTATCACACCCGCATTCAGATTTATTCTCTTTTATAAATTTGTTTCTATTTGTCCTGGAGTGCTGCTATTCCGGGAAGGGACTTGCCTTCCAGAAATTCTAATGAAGCACCTCCGCCGGTAGAAACATGATCAATCTTGTCTGCAAGTTTAAATTTATTGACTGCGGCAACAGAATCACCGCCACCGACAACACTTATTCCCTTGCATTTTGCTACCATATGTGCAACTTCCAGTGTTCCTTTTGCAAAATCTTTAAATTCAAATACTCCCAGGGGTCCGTTCCATAAAATATTGCGGGCTTTTTCAATTTTATCTTTATATGCTGCTAATGATTTGGGCCCCACATCCATACCGATCTTTCCATCGGGAATGTCTATACTGGCAATAGGAAGAGGCCTGGCTGTCTCTGAGAATTCATCGGCAACCACATGATCAAGGGGCAGGAGAATTTCAACTTTCTGATTCTTTGCTTTTTGCAACAGATCTTTTGCAGTATCCAGAAAATCATTTTCAACGAGGGATTTACCGATAGAGTGTCCCTGCACTTTTAAAAATGTATATGCCATTCCGCCGCCAATAATAAGTGTTGAAACTTTGGAAAGTAATGACTCCAGAACCGCTATCTTCGTTGAAACTTTTGCTCCCCCGATGATCGCAACAAAGGGTTTTTCAGGATTTTCCACAACCTTTCCAAGGAAATTTATCTCTTTTTCCATAAGAAAACCTGCAACTCCGGGTAAAATATGGGCGATTCCTTCTGTTGATGCATTCGCCCTGTGGGCTGTTCCAAAAGCATCGTTCACATATGTATCCCCGAGGGAAGCAAGCTGTTTTGAAAATCCGGGATCATTCTTTTCTTCCTCTGCATGAAACCGCACGTTCTCCAGGAGCATTATTTCACCGGGTTTAAGGTTCACTGCCATTTTTTGCACTTCCCCACCAATCGATTCAGGAGCCATAATAACCGGTTTTCCCACAACCTCGGAGAGTCTTTTTGCCACAGGTGCGAGACTCATTTCAGAATTCACAACTCCCTTGGGTCTCCCAAGATGACTCATTAAAATGAGTGAGGTCCCCGGTTGTTTTAAAATATAGTTGATAGTCGGGAGTGCAGCCCTTATCCGTGTATCATCGGTAATGATTCCGCCTTTAAGAGGAACATTAAAATCTACTCTCATAATAACCCGTTTATGAGACAGATCTAGATCTTTTACTGTTTTCTTAGGCATGTAAATAATCTCCTCACTATTTAAGTTTTTCTATGAGGTCGACAACTCTATTGGAATATCCCCATTCATTATCGTACCAGGAGAGAATCTTCACAAATCCTTTTCCCAATTTCATGGTTGCGAGAGAATCAAAGATTGATGAGTGAGAATTCCGAACGATATCGGAAGAAACAATAGGATCTTCACAATATTCGAGAATACCCTTTAATTTACCTTGTGCCGCTTCTTTCATTTTCGCGTTGATTTCGTCAACGGAAGCATCTTTCTCCAAACGTACAGTGAGGTCAACGAGAGAACCTGTTGGTGTCGGTACTCTGATCGCCATACCATTTAATTTGCCGTTCAATTCGGGAATAACAATACCGACTGCTTTGGCAGCACCGGTTGTCGTCGGAATCATGTTCAGTGCAGCTGCACGGGCTCTTCTTAAATCACTGTGCGGAAAATCAAGAATGACCTGATCATTTGTATAAGCATGGATCGTTGTCATAAGTCCTTCGATTATACCAAAGTTATCATGAAGAACCTTTGCCACCGGGGCAAGACAGTTTGTCGTACATGATGCATTCGACACAATTTTGTCTTCGGGTTTTAATGTTTCATTATTTACGCCTAATACAATTGTATTGTCGATTGAATCTTTTGCAGGGACTGTAAGGATTACTTTTTTTGCTCCAGCTTCAATATGCCAGTTTACCTGTTCTCTTTTACGGAAAACACCGGTTGATTCGATAACAACATCAACCCCAAGGTCTTTCCAGGGAAGTTTTTTGGGATCTCTTTCTTCCAGGGCTTTAATTTCTTTGCCGCCGACAATGAGACTGTCTCCCTTAACTTCCACTTTTTTCGGATAAACACCGTAAACAGAATCATATTTTAAAAGATGAGCCAAAGTTTTATTGTCGGTAAGATCATTAATCGCGACAACGTCAATACCGGGCCTTTCCATGGCTATTTTAAATACATGTCTTCCTATTCTTCCAAAACCATTAATTGCTATTTTCATATTTCCTCCTAAAATCAAATGAGTATTTATCAAGGAATATACGATATAGAATAAACTATGTCAATTCATTCAGACCTTGTTTTTAAGATTGAATTAAAAATATAATGGTTTGATCTGCCATAGTGAGTACTCTTTTACATCTTTGCATTTTTTTAAAACAAATAGTTATAAAGAAAAGAATAAAACCCCATATTATTGGGGTAAGTTCTTGCAAAAAGTAAAAAATTTTGTAAGAATTAAGTTAAGATTTAAATCAATAAGCTGGAATTACGTTTATTATTTTCTTCGAACATAAGAAATGAAGAATATTTATTTAATGATAGAAAATGACAGACTCTAAACAATTGAGTATAATCAGAACAAATGGAATTAATTCAAGATACAGCGGTTTTTATAATTGGACCGGAAAATCTACATAATAAATTTCTCGCGTATGTCATTGAAAGAGAATTAAAGGCAAAGTGCATTCTTTTTCCTCAGATCGATAAATTTGTAGAACAGAGAAAAGACCAGATATTGAATTCCTTAAAAAAACGTCTTTACTTACTTTTAATAGATAGTATTCATACCAGTCTGGAGGAAGTCTTACGCCACTTAAGTTCATATATGCATAATAGTAATATCCATGTCGCCCTTTTTAATCTCTCGGTAAACACAGGTATTGAAAGAAACGGACTTGCGAAAAATATTAAAGGTTTTTTCTACAAAGATGACGGGCTTGAACTGTTTTTAAAGGGAATTAAAATAATTCTTTTAGATGAACTCTGGATCTCCAGAAAACTTCTCTCAAAGTATGTACTTCAAAGCTTTAAAGATAAACAAGAGGTTGTCAAGGAAAAGAACAACCTGACACAACGGGAAATCGAAATTCTCTCTATGGTAAGTTTAGGATCTACGAACGAGGAGATCTCGGAATCTCTTAATTTAAGTTTAAGCACGGTAAAAACACATCTGTATAATATCTATAAAAAAATAAATGTAAAAAACAGGTTTAATGCGGCGATTTGGGCATCAACTAATATATGATTCTCTTTTGCCCGGGTATGTCTCTACTTTAAATAATTCTTTTTCTGTTGTAAAAAATAGCTCATAAATGAATTCATACATGCTATATGGGCTATACCGGATAATTCATCCGTTTTCTTTGAATCCTTAAACTGTTGCTGGTTTATCAGTGCATTCCGGAACACTTTTATCTTTTGTTCCTGGTTTTGCGGCTTCGTCTTAACTTTCATTCCCCTGTCCCCCTTTTAAAAACTTTTTGAATAAAAAAAAAGATCACAA
>JAFGRV010000273.1 GCA_016934975.1 Spirochaetales bacterium
AAATTTTTGATTTCACGCGAACCTGCGTTTCGCTATTATTCCTGATATTCTTGTAAAAAAACAAGAATATCAGGAATAATAGCATATAATGATACTATGTCGTCCTCATGGGTAGAGATGGACGTAAAAAGTTTTATTTTATACTATCATCATCCAAATGTGAGCTTTCGATAATTTCGGCATAGCATTCGGGGCAGAGTCCGTGGGAAAAAGAAGTATCCAGTCGTTTTGTTATGTAGATTTCTACCTGTTCCCAGTAACCCTGGTCATCACGAATTTTTTTACATTTTGCACAGATCGGGATGATCTCCTGAAGCACTTTTATTTCTTTCATCGCATTATTTAATTCGGAGATTGTGTTATTTAATCTATCCATGGTTCTGCAGTTTCTTAATGCGATTGCGGCAAATTCTCCAAAAACTCCCGCCATGTGTGCATCATACTCATCAAAATCACCATCTTTATTTGCCAATCCTATAATACCGACTGTTTTTCCCTGGATAACAAGGGGAGCAAACATGACATTCTCCAAACTCACATGTCCGGCAGGCAGAAATTGAGTCCAGTCACTTTTCATAAAGTTATTATCATAGACTACCTTGTTCTCGCGGTATGCTTTTTCTCTCAAGCCCCGTATTGGCATCGGTAATTCGGGGTTCACGGAACAAGGTAACCCCCCGGATTCCAGGAAAAGAACTTCATTTTCACTCCCATCCTCGGAGAGTAATGCAACATATCCGCTTTTTGCCCCGGTTATTCTACAGGTTTCATTAAAGATAATGCGTGCTATTTCTTCAAAGGAAGTGAGGTTGAGAATTGAACGCATAGCATTGAGTAAGGATTCTGTCTCTTTTTCTTTTTTATAGTTGTTCGCATCTCCCATATATATAATTATTACCTCATTTCGATTAATGTCAAACAAAATTATTTATTATCAACAAATTAAAATATCTCTTATTTGTTGTTTTTCTTAAATAATATACTGATATTACCCGATTTTAAATAAGAGATTATAATATGATACATAAAGAGATTATAAGAAAAAGAATCACCTCATTACGGGAACTCATGAAAACCTCGGGAATCTCGGCCTATATTATTCCGGGAACAGATCCTCATCAGAATGAATATATTCCGGGGCTATGGAAACGGCGGGAATGGATAAGCGGATTTACCGGTTCCTATGGGGATATTGTTATTACCGACAAGAAAGCGGGATTGTGGACAGATTCCAGATATTATATTCAGGCCGAATCTGAAATTGATAATACCGGAATTACCCTTTATAAACTTGGATTACCGGATACAAAAAGTATTAACAAATGGTGTGAAGATGAGCTTTTACCCGGAGAATCAATCGGCATCGATCCGGCTCTTTTTTCCGGGGAAAGAGTGACAGACCTTAAAAAAAGTCTTAAAAACAAAACGATCGAACTTATATTCATTGAACAAAATCTTGTAGACCGGATTTGGGAGGAACAACCTGCGTTTCCTCATGAAAAAGTTGAAGTACATTTAATTTCTTTTTGCGGGGAATCGTATCAGGACAAACTGATGCGACTTCGTGAAAAATTAACGGAAGAGGGGTGCGGTTTTCATGTGATGACATCTCTTGATTCAATCGCCTGGCTTTTTAATATCCGCGGCAGTGATATCGATTACAACCCCCTTGTTATTGCTTATGCCATCGTTACCCCGGAAAAAGCGGAATTATTCATGTGCCTTGATAAAATAACACCGGAAGTCCGTGAACATTTCGGAGAGAATGTTGCTTTGCATGATTATAAGGATTTTAAGGATCATCTGTCCATCCATGCTCAATCGGGAACCAAGGTATGGATCGACCCCAAAAAAACAAGCTATGATATTATCCTGCACCTGTTACCGGCGTGTAAAATACTTTATAAAGAAAGTCCTGTTATTTATTATAAGGCGATTAAGAATACCACCGAACTGTCATGTTTAAGAAATGCCCAGGTGAGGGACGGAGCTGCCATGGTAAAGTTCCTTCATTGGCTGGAGGAAACCGTTCCCGCGGGGATTGTAACGGAAGTATCGGCTGAACGGAAACTCGCGGAGTATCGACAACAGAATGATTTATTCTGCGGGCTCAGTTTTCAGACCATTTCGGCCTTCGGGGATCATGGTGCGATTGTTCATTATTCATCATCCGAAAAAACAGACAGACTCATCACCGGTAATGGACTTTATCTTGTGGATTCCGGGGCGCAGTACAAGGATGGAACGACAGATATTACCAGGACCATCCCCATCGGTACCCCGACGGATGAGCAGAGAGAAATGTTTACCCGGGTGCTCAAGGGTCATATCAGCCTTGCATCGGCGGTCTTTCCCAAAGGGACAAAAGGGATACAGCTTGATACCCTCGCCAGGAAACCCCTCTGGGATCTCCGTTGTGATTATGGCCATGGGACCGGACATGGGGTCGGTTTTTTTCTTAATGTTCATGAGTTACCGCCTTCCATCTCTTATCGGAATGGTGTGATAAGAGATCTTGCCCCGGGTATGGTCTGTACGATTGAACCCGGGTTTTATAAAAAAGGCGAGTATGGTATTCGTATCGAGAATATGGTGACTGTGGCCGGGAATGATGAAGATGATGAGGAGAATTCGTTTTACTATTTTAAAATCCTGACTCTCTGTCCCATTGATACACGATGTATCCTCCCCTCACTCCTTACAGATGGGGAGAAGAAATTTTTAAATCTGTATCACCGGAAGGTGGCGGAAACACTCACTCCGCTGTTAGATTCCGATTGCGCCGCGTGGCTTAAGAAGGCCATAATGCCTGTCTGATATAATTAATAACATGACTAGTAAAGAAGAAAATCCGTGCACGCATGTTATTATTGGCCCCGGGATAGAAGTACTTGAAAGTTATGGATTTATTCCATGTCGATAGTTCATGAGGATCATCAAGCCCCCAATACACATGGACCTGCATCTTTTTAAGAGCAGGGTGACTTCCTATCTTCCTTGCTGTCAATTCACTAAAACAGTCAAACACGAGGGTGCTCCCCGGGAAAATCGAGATCATACCAATGTACACGCCCATTATCCATACGTTCAAAACGGCTATCAAGTCCGCTGCTTTAGAGCTGGAGACAGGTTTTTAAAAAGAAAAATTCCGAAAACCGCTGCAATGACAACATTAAGCTGTGCTATGGTAAATCCTTTACCTGTCCCGATTAATTCCATCATCCTTAACGAGGTGAAGTTTCCGATTCCCCATAAAATACCGGAAATGGAAACCCGTGCATAATACGAGGGCTTTCCCAGGGCAATAGATTTTCCGGTGAACAACACAAGGATGATACTCACTGTGAAAATACCAACAGCCAGGGAAATGGCTGTGAAGGCGGAGAAGTGTCGTATTATTGTAACGGCAGCTGGATTGATACAGGAGTTGCCGGACCGGAGGGACTACTTTATTTTGTTGTTGCCGAAGATACGTAAATTCTCAAAGTAAGATTTAAAATTACATAAAATCCTTGCAATTATACTTTAATTACTTTATGAATAAGTAAGTGTAAACAGGGGAGGATTTATGATAGATGAAAAAGCTCTGAAAATCGCTTCTGAGTGCCGCCATTATGCTATGTGTAAAATTGATTATTTAGGGACCGGGCTTTGTCCATCAGCTATTGGAGGAAATTATGTGTCCTATTATCCGCAGGGAAGAATGGATCTTTATAAATATATAGCAGCAGGTAACGTCCCGGTGACTGAAAGACTTATAAATATTGCTGATACATGTACTTTATGCGGTTCTTGTGATAAACAGTGCTATTTTGTTACTGAACTGCGGCCGATGAAGGTGATGAAAGCACTTAAAGTGTATGTAGATACTATCAAGAAACAAGGGAAATCAATCGTTATTGTAGAGCAGGACGAGATTATCAAAGGATTTCAAGATATTGTGGGAAAGCAAAATGCTACTAATGATCCTGCAATACTATGCGCCTATGCGAAAGATCCTTGTCCATTAGCACCTCCTGTTTTTCCCCGTTATGTGGTTTTACCCAAAACAGCTTCTGAAATAAGCCGCATTGTTAAACATTGTGTGAAATATGAATTACCTTATGCTGTGCGAGGCAATGGCGGAAGTGTCATGGGATTTGTCATGAGTAAAGGAGTTGTGATCGATGTAAACCGCATGCAGGATATTGAATTTGATGAAGAAAATTATTGCGTTCATGTGGGCCCTGGTGTTGCTGCTTTTGATATTCAAAAATCTGTGCAGCAAAAAGGATATCGTGTCAATACAGCTGAAGCCTCTGCTTTAATGGCTGCAAATATTATCTGCTCAGGAGTTTTTTCGCTTTTTTCCCATTCTTATGGAGTTTCAGCAGATAATTATATAACAGCGGAATTTGTAGGATCTGATGGGGAAATCTTTGATTTAAATCAACGTTCAGCACCAAATTTTTTTGCTTATACTAAAAAAGAATTGCCCATGGCAGGTATTTGTACAAAGGTAAGTTTAAAACTTCATCCCATTCTTGATGATGAACAGGGATTTTTAGTACCATTTTCCGGGTTTAAACAAGCCTTACAATTTGTACATGACTTAGCGAGAAGGCGTATTGGTATTGGAGTTGGTGTACTCGGGGGTGAGTATTTATCTACTTTTATGGCGCCTACGTCAAAATTAGCCTATCAAGTCAAAGATGTTTTTTATAAAAAATTAGGCATTAACTACATCGTTTTAATAATTGGTGATACATATGATTTAGAAGCGGTTAAAAACATGAAAGTAGCCG
>JAFGRV010000025.1 GCA_016934975.1 Spirochaetales bacterium
AAAAAATTATTAATATATTTATCTGTAGGATTGACCATTTTTTTAATAATAGGAATTGCTGCCTTTCAATATAGCCGCTCCTGGCAAAATGCTCTTTTTATAAATCCTATATATAAGATTACGACTAATGAAAAAATAGTAACTCTTACTTTTGATGATGGTCCATCAGAAATAAGAACTCCGGCACTGCTCGATCTCTTGAATAAATATGATGTAAAAGCAACATTCTTTATGCTGGGAGAAAATATTAAAAAACACCCCGTAATTGCCCACGCAGTTTACGAACAAGGACATCTCATTGGAAATCATTCCTATAATCATCCTCGTTTAATCTTAAAGTCACCGTCATTCGTTACAGAACAAATAATAAAAACCGATGAGTTAATCAAATCGACAGGCCAAAAAGATGTTAAATACTTTCGTCCACCCTATTCTTCAAAATATATTATTTTGCCATTAGTACTTCGATCATTGGGTAAAAAACTTGTAACCGGGACTTATGATCCTCCTTCAGAGTATGTGTCACCCTATAATGGTGAAATGGTTGCTGATGAAGTAATAATGAATACTAAACCTGGGTCAATAATATATTTACATGATGGTAAAATTACTGATCAAGAAGAGTTTATAAAATCAATCGAAATGATTATTGTAGAGTTAAGAAATAAAGGTTACAAATTTGTCAGGTTGGATTATAATAACTAAAAACACTCAGATCACATAACACAATGTTGTGTTCAATCACTCTTATGTGAGGATAAATCATTCAATTGGTTTGAGGAAAATAAAAATCAAATTATTGCTTCATTAATTGCTGCAATTGTTTGGGCTTCATTATCATTCATTATTTCAAAAATTATGAAATTTGGGAACATCTCATACCAATTTGGATTCTATCATTAATAATTTTTGTATTGGTATTTTTATTAATTATATTAGTCAAACCAAAATCTACAAGTATGAAAAATATTATCAAAAAAGATTGAACCCTCCTCTGCAAATTGTGTGACCATGGTCTGCGGACCGCCGAATATAATAAACTTTCGTCGGAGTAAGAAAATATATCTTCTTTAGAAAAAATATGCTCCTTCTATGTTCAGCATATGCTTAAACGGACTTACCGAGGCCTCGTTTATCTTCTTGTTATCAAAATCGAACAATCCGGTATAACCTGCTGTTAATGTAAAACTTCCGGAGATGTTAAAGGACACACCGGGAAGAATATTCAACATCATCGCATCCGGTGAAAAAAGCATTAATAATTGTAGTTCCATGTTTTGATCGTAAAGCGGATACATCAGGTGACAGAGGATATAGTGATTATTGATATACCCCGGAATAATCATCATAATCTGTTCTGATCCCGGATATCCGAACATCTCTATTGCAGACTCGACACTTTGTTTGAAATTATCTTTTTCCTTTGCACTGAATCCCTCACCATTATAGAAATACTCCAGAATAAGCATCAATTCATTCGGAAATACATATTCTAACCCCGCTAAGGCGGAAAAGAGAGTTTCTGTTTTAATGTGGCGAGTCAAGGTTGAATCATAGTAATAATTTCTGCTTCCGAATCTTGCTGCCCCTTCTCCATAAAAACCGATGTCAAAAAGATCAAATTTAGATCCGATTCCGACAGCCATCGGGGTCGTATCTTCTCCTTGTTTCTCGTCATACTCATATAAACCGTTAACCATAATCTCGACACCGGGGAAATAGAGAGTGTTTTCGCTTAAAACCATAATATTTTCAAAATTGATGCCATTCGGTGAATCACTTCCATTATAAATACCGCTGAGTGAAAGACTTGCAATATTTCCTAGTGCAAGGGTCATTTTTACCGCATCAACCCCTTTTAATTCCGCATCAGGTTCATAGGGATCTTTTAACGGGTTTGCAAAATCGATGGGGTTCCAGCCATATCCGTAGCCGGTATGCATTTGCTGCCGTCCGAGGTTAAAGACAATTGTATCGGTTGCATAAAAACTGACTGTTGCCCGGAGTAATTCCACGTTCCCGATCTCTGTGCCGAGGAACGGAAGCGTTTCTGAAAGGGCATATGTTTGACTGTCATCCCCGAAAGCTGCCGCGTACAAGGCTTCCGCGATCCGGTAGGTATTAAATCCCAGCCATAATGAAAAAAAAGATTTTTCATCTTCTCCTTCTATTTTTGTTAATAAATAGTGAGCGCCCTGGATATCATGCATTCCGAGGAAATTATTGGGATTGATGAGAGTGTCAAATCTGTCATCATCGTATGGAAAGGCTAAGAATAATGAGAGATTGGTTTTCAGGCTTCCTGAGAAAATAACATTACCATGGGAAGATAAGTGAATGAAAAGGACTAAAACTACTAAAAGATTCAATTTTTTCATAATACTTTCCTCGCTTGCTATTTTATTTGTTTTAAATAGGTTTGTGTAAATAAGTTCTTCTTCACACGGGGACTCTCAAATTCAATGGAAAGGATTTTATATTCAGTGTAACTGTCTTTTGTATGGCTTTCCATTTTTATAATAAAAGGATAACTTCTTTCCCCGGTTGTTTTCCAATCCGTAAAGGTAAGTGTTTTTATGATTGCGTTGTCTTCCACATACTCTATCTTCACATAGTGTTCTTTATCCCGGGTAATATAAATAATAAGTTTTTCATATGCCCCATCGGAATCAGGTCGTTTTACCAGTTCCGCTTTATAACAATCTGTTCCGTCGACACTAATCTTTTCGTCCAGCAGGGTAATTGAGTATTGTTTGGAAAGACCGGTATTATTATTACTCATATCATTATAGGAAAAATCCGTTCCCCCCGCGGAATTCTTTTTTGCCGATGAACTGAGTTTCCTGATTCTCCCTGTATTTCCGAATTTTACCCAGATATCATTTCCTATTATGAGGTAGGCAGTGCCTTTCATTTTTGCCGGTGCACGGTAAATCGAAAGAGAATAGGTTGTCCCGTCTTCGATCAAAGAATAATCTTCCATCTCCATGGTCGGCTGGGGAACACCTGCTTTATAGACCGTCATCTCGCTTGTGCTGTATGTTGATACGGATTCAAGGAGAGCATCGGCCCTTTTCACAACCGCCTCGATATCAACCTCGGAAAAAAGATAAAAATTTATACATATGAATAGTGAAATATATAAAATCTTTCTTTTCAACATTATTCACTCCTTTTCTTCATGCCTTTCCAGGGCATGATGTTCAGATTTAATTTTTCAGAGATGGTAACTATCAATGATGAATGGAACATGATGGAAAAAATAAATGCAAGGCCCACTGCGATAGTGAGAACGATACCGGTGCTTTGCATGGCCCGCATGACAGACGGAATAAACGACGCAAACCCGATCATCGTGGTGAGGGATGTCAGGAAGACTGCGGCTCCTGTTTTCGTAATGACCAGATCGATTTTTCCCTTTCCTTCATAGAGATAGCGGTGACTTATGTGGACCGCATCATCGATTCCGATGCCGATGACCAGGGGGATACCGATTATGTTGACAAAGTCGAATTTGATATTGGCCAGTGCCATAATACCAAAGAGAGAAAATAATGAGAATGTTAACGGGAGCATAGTGATAATGGAGAGTTTGATGTTTTTCAGGTCGACTAAGAGGAGAAGGAAGATGATGATAAAGGCCACGATGGAGGCTTTTACCGTATCAACCTCTGCAATAGCGGTCATCTGATCTGCCGCAAGAATCATTCCCGTTGCATAAGGTGTTATCGTATCAACCTGTTTTACAAAAATATCTCTGTACTGCCGTACCCACGGGTTTTGGGTGGGATAAATACTTATCAGATAATCATCACCTGTTTTAGAAATGTATGAGTTCTTTATTGTTTCCGGCAGGTCCTTGACTGAAATTCCCCGTGCCCTGGTCATGAAGAGTAGTTTTTGCCGGAGAGCCTGATTTACACGTTGTTGAAGATTACCCAGATTATTCGCACTTTCCGGATCTGATTCAAGTAATCCGGTTATCTTATCAATCACGGAATCTCTGACTTTTTCTCCTTTCTCGTTTATGCCGGTCAATGTATCCAGGGTATAGGACATCCGCTGCATCCCACCGGAGTAGGCGAGTATGGAAAGTTCTTCGAAATTCATGCCGAGTCTATCCAGTTCCTCTGAAAGGGTTTGTTTTTCTATCCGATCGGTGGCTTTTTGTTCTGCGAGGATCTTCTCGAATTCCGTAATCACCGGGATCCGTTCGCGTATCTCGCTTTCCGTTGCCAGATATGGGGAGATGGAATCTACCATCTTTACCGAAGCGAGTTTGTCCAGTTTTTTTGTCAGGTTTTTTACTTCTTCCAATGTATTCGTTCGTACGTAAAGACAATCCGGGGCCATTTCAAATTCTTTTACCATCCGGTCCTGGAGTTCCACAGATTCGAGACCTTTTGCCTCCATCTCCATCAGGTTGTCCTGGACCGTTACCCCCGGCGCCTGAAACATCAGAACTCCCGCAATGATAATGAAAAGAACGGTGATCATAACCGGATATTTTTTTATAAAACCGCCCAGACCGGGGAGGGACCGTGATTGACCGAATTTCCTGTTAAGAAACATGGCGGATTCCTTTTTCCCGCTTTTTTTGATCCGGTAATCTCTGAAGCCGATAAGTGCAGGGATAAAAATCATCATGGCGAAGTATTCCGCGAGTATTCCGATTCCCGCCACAAATCCGAGTTCCTTTACGACCTTATTTTGGGCAATAATAAGGGCAAAAAAGGCGGATGCCGTCGTGAGTGCTCCGGTTAATATCCCCGGCCCGCTTTTGATAAAACTCTCCACCATGGCATCTTGTGTGGATTTTCCATCATCCTTTTCCTGAACATATGTTGTAAGCAAATGGATCGCGTAATCGATTCCCAGACCGATTAACACTACCATATACATGGCAGTCATGATATTAAGACGGTGAAGGACGAAACCGGTAATTCCCGCGGTCCAGACAATTCCGAGAATCAGGGGAATCCCGGATATGAGGGGAATGGAAAACATTCTGAATGTTATGATCATTAACGCGAGAATAAGAATAAAGGCGATTAACATGGAGAGGGCGAGACCTTGTTCAGAGGTCACCATCTCGTCTTTACCCACAACGGTTAATCCTGTAAGTCCGGCGGTGGTATTGTTTTCCAAGGCAATTTTTTTTGTTATTTTATCGATAAGGGGAACGGCAGTTGAGAGCATGGCAATATTATTTATATCGAAAGTCGGCTGAATCAGTAAAAGACCGATTGTGTCATCTTTGTTAAAAAAATATTCTTCACCGTATAACATATAATCGATGGTGCTGTTCAGCTCCCGGTCTTCGATTGTTTTCCCGGATAATGATTTTTCCATAAGAGAGAGTAATTGTTCCAGTCCCTTGAATTGACTTATGGCAAGCTGTTCGTTATCTGTTAAATTATCCTCGTTCCCGGAATATTCTTTTTCAAAATCATTGTTCAGGTTGGTAATGAGAGGAGCAAGCCTGAGGTCGCTGTAAATATCTTTAAACCGGAGGAGGTCGTCTTTTTTTTGGATTAGAAGTCCGAAATCTTTAAAAAAATCTTTTTCAGCTTTTCCGGTAACAGTATCAACATACTCCGTATATTCCGGTTTATTGAATTCGCCAATCAGCGCATCAATACTTTTTTTAATGTCGTCCTTGGCTTTTTCTTTATCTGTCTTGTCTTGTGCTTCAACGACAACGGTAATGGCGGATGATAAAGGAAAGTTTTCGACTATATCTTTTAATTCTTCAACTTTTTTGGATCCTTGAGGAAGTATGGAATAAAAGGTCATTTCCATATGAAGCATGGAAAATCCGATGGAAGCGACAATTGTAATGACGATTCCGAGAATAAGTGCTTTACCCCAATGAGTAACAGCCCATGCACTCCATTTTTTAAGGAGGGTTGTTTTTAAGGATGTTTCAGTTTTCATATTTTATACTCCTTTAGCTATTTTATACTCAAATAGCCAAACGCAGGTTTTCTTTTATAATTAAACTTTGATATACGCAAGAGTGTGCTATTGCGTATCATCAGAGTTGTGTTCGTAGCCTGCGTAATGTTCTTTAATCACTGTTTCTAAAAATTCAATATATTGTTTAAAGGCCATTTCGCCTTTTTTTGTCAGGGAATACATTGTCTGTGCCGAGTCACCGACAAGCTCTTTTTTCTTTTGTATATAATCCGATTCAATGAGCTTTGTGAGATGGGCATAGATCGATCCGTCGGTACCCCCGATAATTTTTTTGAACCGGTTGTAGCTTACAACTGTTTCTTTATAAAGGAGGGTGATGATGGATAGCCGGGTCTTTTCAAAAAAAACCTGGTCAAAGTTCAGATAAAGATTATCCATTCTGGTTATTCCTTTTTCTCCAGATAGTAGCAAATGACACCGCTGGATATCCAGGCAATTCCCACACAAATGCAGCAGACTAAGACAAGTGTTCGAGTGGGGAGGGATAGAAAATAGAGAAAAATGGAGATGGCAGATAAAAAGCCTCCGGGGATGAAATAGTTCAGGTGTGTTACCAGGGCATATAAAGCAAAGAATCCCGAAGCGGCAAAGGTAAAAAGCAAAGGAATAAAATGATAACTGTGGTGTTCTACCAATACAATTGTCGTAAAAATAATCAGGGGACAAAAAATAAATAAACTAAGATAGAACTTTAGAATTGGTCCGGAGAAAATCGGAAGTGCGTGTCGTGCAAGATTTTGTATAAAAGAGATTAATTCAAACAATCCGACCAAAATGAGGATTGGAACCCAGATATAGATAAAATATTGCATTGCACTCAACGTATATAAGCCCTCGACAATAAAATGAACCATACCCCCGATAATAGTTATCAGCCCCCATACATAGAAAGCCCACCCCGCATAAATTGTTTTGGTTTTTGCTTCGGACAGGAGATCCTTTATTATTTGAAGGTTTTCCGAACATGCGGCTATTGTTTTAAGTTCCTCATTTACATTATTATCTGACATGGATCCTCTCCTGTTATCTGTTTATTATTTAAAGTAGCTTTATTAATCAAAGCTACTTTAAATAATAAAGTATGATGCGACAATTGTCAAGGGGGATGTTGGTGAATTTTTATATTTTTTCCACAACCAAAACTACTACATTTTTTTTGTAGTGTTTTTCAAGATTATCAGGGTTTTTATGCTATTATTCCACTTTTTTTGAACAAAAAATGTGGAATAATAGCGAAACGCAGGTTCACAAGAAATTAAGAATTTTCATAACGGCAACCTTGGCATAAATTAATTATTTGGGTTGCGGGCGTAGCCTGCGTAATGATCAATCTTATTAAAATCAATCTTTATTATCGGATGCTTTTCCCACGACCAGTCCGTATTCTCATATATCCATAATCCCTTAAAAAGCTCTTTCCTGCCGCTTAATAAACAATCCAAGGTAGAGACAAGTAAGGATTAACCAAACCGCCTGGGCCGGGAGAGGAAGTAAAAAGCCTTGGGAGATTTTACAAGGTTATACATTAACTCTGTTTTATCAACATATATATAATTGTTTTTCTGTAAATCTTCAAAATCCTGTATTCCCAGGGGGAGGTTTTTTTTTATCCATTCCACATTCTCTATTTTTCCACCAAATTATCAATAGCTGCTTCCAGGTTGGCCTTTTCTTTGCTCAGGATATCGGTTGCCGGAAAATACTGTGAATAATTTTTCTCCATTGCCTCTTTTGCAGAGGCGAGTGCCGTGGTAAATTTTTGCCAGGACTCCCGGGTGTAATTTTTTTCATCCAAAGTAGTGGTGTCGGTAAATAATGAATCGATGGCATGATAATTTTCCGCTAATTTTACTATGGCAAAAAATGCCGGTTTTGGCTGGTTTTCTTCATCCCATAACGATGCATTCTTTCTAAAGGCCCATTTATCATTAAGACCGTCTTTGGAAACGTTTATAATCTTTCCCCGTCCTGAGAAGGAGCTGCGGTCAAGGTAGCATTTAAAAAGCATGGCATACTGATTTGCCTGTAAACCTGAAATGGGGGGCGACTCTACCGGGGATATATCCAATTCCGTAACAGACATTTCCGTACATATTGCATCAAATTTATTATAGCTGTCGATCCACTGTGAGGCAGTCGGGGCTGATGTCGAGTCATGTTGCTGCATCCCGATTCCATCAAGGTATCCGGCTTTAAAGATGGGTTTGCAGAGCCTTGCAATTCCGTCTGCTTTAGCGGGAACATGAGTTCCGTAATCATTATAATAAAGTTTCATCTGGGTTTCGCCATATTCTTCGGTATACTTACGGGCAAATTCAAAAGATTTCATGACATAGCTGTTATCGCCAAAGGTCTGGTACCATTGACTTCCCGTACGATCCGTACCGTTTTCATTGACTGCTTCATTAACCACATCCATCGCCGTCAGTAAGCCCGGCCATCCTTCATGAATGATGCGTATTACTTCTTTGATGTAATTTTCCAGCCGTTTTGTCATCTGTTTTTTGCTTAAGCGCGCACCGTCTTTGGTATAACCCGACCGGAAAAAAGCAGTCCCGGGTGTCTGATTGTGCCAGACTAACGTATGGCCCCGGAAGGTAAATCCCTGCCGCGCAGCCCAGTTAAGTTGAGCAATAATATTCCCGTTAAACTTTACTTTGGGATGTTCATTTATATAATCTTTTTCTTTTTGGCTATCGGCGGCTTCATACTCCATGACACTGCTTTCCATATCAACAATATATGCTGATTTCATCCAATTACCGGGACTCATGGAATTCATGTGATATTGTATCAGCTTGCCGCCTGTCGGAACGGCAATCTCCGACTGTCCCGGGACTGCCGGATCCGACTCAAATCCGATATGGGCGTATGACAACAAACATCCTATTGTAAAATCATTTTTAAATACATCTTTTAATGCAGGTATTTTCGTTTCCGGAGTTATAGTTTGGCCGGAACCGATGACAAATAAAAAACAAGCAAACGTAAAAGATAAGAATATTTTCTTGTTTAATTTTGATAACATAAATATCATATAGGCGCTCCTTAATTTTTTTCTACTTTACAGATTTTTTTCTAATTAAAGCTGATCTCTCCCAATTCCAATCCGGAGAAAGCCTGGTCACTGCCGGTGACCGGATAAAGACGATGATCCGGCAAGTCGCCGTTGTCCGTATCGGTGATGCTGATACTCCAGCTTGCGGTAAGTCCCTTCATTTTTTCTTCCGGCATGGGGAGAGAAAATTCCAGTGTTTGACCGTCTTCCGACCATACGGCTTTGGCCAGGGAACCGTAATTATGTGACTCAAAACCCTTGCCCACGAGGGTTCTTAAAGCCATCAGCTCACCATACCTGGAAAAACAGATCTCGACCACATCATTGGCCCGGGGATCGGTGTTGTGAGTAATAGTTTTATCATCTGTTCTGGTAACCATACCATACAGCATTCCATCTGTATAGACAAGCCGCCAGGTTGCATAGAGATCTTCCCTCGCCGGCGGCCGCTGATCTGTTTGATTCAACTGATTAAAGGCAAACTCATACACTGTTGCGGATGTCCATTCATTGGTGCCTGCAACACCGTCTATTACCGGAGGTGTTCTGGATTTTATCACATTAAAAGGTAATACTTTATGCATCTTTCCCAAACGTTCGGCCTGGCGGCCGGGATCAACAAATTCAATTTCACCGAAGTCCAGCCCTTGCCACCCCCGGTTGTTTCCGTAGATTGGATAGGCCTGGAGGTCCCGTGTCTCTGCCCCGTCATTATCCGAGAGTGCGATGTTCCATCCCGTGATTTTACCTGCCGGATTCCCGGAAGGTAATTGTACAGAGAACTCGATGACCGTACCACCGGCGTTCCAGGTAATCCGGCGGTTTCCCGTGTATTCATGCTGTTCGAAATTCTGACCTGCAACAGATCGCAGCTGGACAAAATCCTCATCAGTATTAAAAAAGACTTCCAGATTATCATTTTCCCAACTGCTATCCTTATTGGTGATGGTGATATCATCTGTGCGTTCAACTAACCCATAGATCGTATCATCAAGATACAACACCCGCCAGGAGCTTAAAAGATCATCACTTCCCGGGAGTGTCTGATTTGTTTTACTGAGCTGGTTATAAGCAAAGGGATAAATAAGAGCTTCGTCCCATTCCCCGTTACCTATTTTCCCGTCAATTTCAGGCGGGACCGCTGTATTCATTGCCTTAAAAGGGGTTATAATACTGGAATAACCTGCCGTATCCAAAAACTTTAGCCCCTTGGGGCCTTTCTCCAGATTTTCACGGATCGCGAAAAAAGCCGGTTTCGGATTCAGATCCCCGTCAAATGGAAGAGCACTTCCGTATGATTCGAAAAAAGCGGGGATCCGGGAGAGGGAATCCGTAAAACCATTGGTTGTGAGATTGGTGACTTCATTGATATTCAAAGCAATTTGGGTAATGTAGCCGTAGATTTTTGCCTGATTCATTAATTTCTCCCTGGTAACAGGTTCTTTTATCCGTACATCCATTTCCGTGATATGAATTTCCAATCCCAATTTTACAAAGCGCTGGATATTTTCAAACATACTCCTGTAATCCGGGACTTTTTCCTCGGTTAAATGCATCTGCATCCCTATTCCGTGGATGGGAATCCCCCGGGCCAGCAGCTCTTTGACAATAATGTAAAGACCATTAGATTTCGGATTGATAGTGGAGATACCATCATCATTAATAAAGAGTTTTGCCCCTGGATCCGCATTATGAGCTGATATGAAGGCTTTTTCGATATATGCAGGGCCGCAATAACGATACCAGATACTTAATTCATCCCCGCGAAAAAGTCCTTCATCAGTGAGTACTTCATTAACGACATCCCAACAATACACCTTGCCTTTATACCGGGAAACCACCGTGGTAATATATTCTTGCAGTATTTTCAGAAGAGAGTCTTTGGTCCATTTTTTATTTTCCAGCCAGGAGGGAACACTATTGTGCCGGACCAGGGTCTGTCCGCGAACAAGCATATCGTTGTCCATGGCGAAAGCTATCAGTCTATCCGCAGGGCCGAAATTGTATTCTTTTTCCTTTTCGCGTATAAATGCGAAGTTCATCTCATCTTCTGCGGAAATACCGGCATACTGACTCGTCAGGATTTCTTTCACCCCGGGAATATCCAATGACTGTGACTGAAGGGTGCTGCCTATTATCAGATTATGCCGGCGGCCCAATTCTTTCATAGGTGTGGATTCCGTGGTCTCTTCCGGTGAAGGTTTCACGGAAAGACACCCGGGGAGCAGTAGTAAAACGGTGCCGAACAGGAAAAATAATTTTTTAAGCATGTAGTGACTCCTCATTTAAGTTATCTCATTGTAACAAAGGGAAATTTTTTCTTTATAGTAAAGCAATAATGATCCTCATTCAAGGGATTAATTTAAAAAAACTCCCGGAGTTCATCCTCCGGGAGTATCAGGTACCGGCAGCGCCATGCAGTGATATCAATTCAAACGAAAATATTAATATCATTGATTCTCTCTATATTTCCCGGTATTATGTTGTGTTGAACTAACATCCCAAGTTCGGTAGTCATAGGAGGACTTCATTATGAAAATTGATATTAATCTGAAACAATCAGGCCGGCCTATTATCCCCTATTGGTCGGTATGTGTGGGCGGCGGGCGGGTTGGGGAAGCTCTGAGGGCTGATTTCCGGAATCACCTGGAAATGGTCCGGCACGAGATACCCTTTCAGTACATCCGCATGCATGGTCTGTTTCATGAAGACATGATGGTTTATCATGAAGAGAACGGCCGGCCTGTGGTCAACTGGCAGTATGTGGATCTGGTGTACGATCACTGGCTTTCCATCGGGATCCGGCCCTTTGTTGAATTGAGTTTCATGCCGTATGATCTTGCAAGCGGCACCGAGACTGTTTTTTGGTGGAAAGGTAATATTACCCCGCCAAAAGAATGGGCGCGCTGGGAATGGTTTATCGGTGAGTATATTGGCCATGTCATTGAGCGTTACGGAATAGAGGAAGTACGCCGCTGGTATTTCGAAGTATGGAATGAGCCGGATCTCCCGTTCTTCTGGAAAGACAGCGACTTTGCCGCCTACATGGAGCTTTTCGAACGCACTACCCGCGTCATAAAAGGAATTGACACCCACTTACGTGTCGGCGGACCGGCCAGCGCCGGTTTTGGCAGCAACCCAGGGGTGCCGCCATGGGGCGAGAAATTTCTGGCAGCATGTGCCGAACGTAAACTGTCCCTTGATTTTTTCAGTACTCACCCGTACCCTACATTGTACCCGGTGGATACGGAAGGCCGCGGTTATATGGTATGGGATGGTCCCGGCCGTCTTTTGGAAGATGCACATGGCTGTGATAAACTTTTACAGGCTTCGGCATACCCAACTATTGAACGTCATTATACCGAGTGGAGTTCCAGTCCCAGCCCCCGGGATCCAGTGCACGACACTGCTTTTATGGCTTCTTTTATTGTGGATAACAACTGGAAGGCGCGCGGCTTGATGGATTCACTCTCATTCTGGGTGGTCAGTGATATATTTGAAGAATGCCGGCAAGGAGATACCCCCTTTCACGGCGGCTTCGGGTTGGTAAATATCCAGGGATTAAAGAAAGCCTCCTACCACGGCTACTGGTTCCTTTCACGTCTGGGGAATGAGGTACTCGCAGAAGGTGATTGCTTTACAGTAACCCGGCGCCGTAACAATACGATAGCTGTTCTGATGTGGAACTACTGCCACTATCGTGATGACGTAAACGACAGCCGCCTGATGGCTGCGGCGAAGCCGGATGAAATCTACAACCTGTTTGATATACAACCCCCCAGGGAGTTCGTGCTGAATCTGATCGGAGTGGGCCCGGCAGTCCGTTTGCAGGTAACAAGGTTTGACCGGGATCATGGCAGTGTGTATGATGCGTGGGTAGCCATGGGTGCACCCCTCCACATTCTTCCTGCCGATCTGGAAGTCTTGCGCCGTCATATGGAATTGGATGTCTCTGTGCATCGAGTTGCTTCTACCGGGAATACTCTCGAATGGATAACCACGGTTCAGCCCTTTGGGGTGACTTTACTGGAAATAAGCTCCGGGTAGAACCGGTTTATTGGAACGGTTTTGAAGCGCTTTGAACTAGAATTTCTTTACGTCATTTTTACGGAAGAACGTAAATCAGGGCAAAAGTCGTATGAAGTATAATTATCCGGATTAAATAAGGTTTCAAAGTAAGTAAAAATAAAATTACAAAAAGGAGTAAAAACATGAAATTTAAGACTATAAGGCATGTTTTTTTCATTCTCGCGGGACTTCTTACAATCCAGGTATATTTGGGCGCCCAAACTCTTCCGGCAACGCCACCCTCGGGATATGACCAATACCAGAGTAATATCGCCCATGGGCAGGTTAATTATTTCGATTATCAGTCCACAGTGACAAACAGCATGCGCAGGGCAAAAATATATCTGCCCCCGGGTTATTCAACGAGCAAAAAATACAGCGTCCTGTATTTATTACATGGAGCGGGGGGAGATGAGGACAATTGGACCATCGACGGCGGTAATGCAAATAATATCGCCGACAATCTCATCGCTTCGGGGAAAATCAAGCCCTCGATCATCGTCATGACGCATAATAACATAGAGAGCATTTCCGATCTCTTTCCGTCTTTTGAAAGCTGGACTCCGGATTTAATCGACTGCCTTATACCTTACATCGAATCCAATTATTCCGTATATACTGATTCGGCTCACAGGGCTATAGCCGGGCTCTCCATGGGCGGCGGACAATCGTTGAACATAGGATTGACTCATCTTGATCTGTTTCCTTACATCGGCCCATTTTCATCTGCCCCTAATACAAAATCGAACAGCATTTTGTTTCCCGATCTCTCATACACCCGGCAACAATTGAAATTACTGCTTCTTTCCATTGGAACCAATGATAGCCTGAGGACATACAATGACAGAGTAGCTGATTTTTGCAATAGCAATAATATTCCCTACGATTATTTTATTGTGCAGGGCGCAGGTCACGACTGGAATGTATGGAAATCGAGTCTGTGGAATTTTCTCCAAATGGCGGGTAACGCCGGATTTACGGATGAGAACGGACCCGGATGCTCTATGATGGGTGACGTGAATGGAAATGGTGATATCGATATCATAGATGCGCTCCTCATCTCCCAGGCGTATGTCGGTTTGAATCCGTCTAATTATGATGCAGCATGCGCGGATGTGAATTGTTCCGGCAGTGTGGATATCATAGATGCGCTTCTTATTTCGCAATTATATGTCGGACTTATAGCAAACTTTCCGTGCTGATTTCGGCATATGTTATTATCCCGGGAAATCGGCGCAAGCTGATGCAAACCGGCATTTTATGACACAAAAAAAACACCGGCATTGCCGGGGAGTTAAAATTATCAAAGAGGTATAAGAATGAAAAAAATGATCTTTATAATAGTTATTCTCATTAGTATGATACTTATAAATGGTTTTGTCTACGCAACAGGATCAGGTGATGTAAACAATGACGGAAGACTTGATATCATAGATGCGTTATTGGTAGCTCAATATTATGTAGGAATGAGTCCATCCGGATTTATTTTTGCGAATGCGGACTTAAATGACGATAATAAGGTCGATATTATCGATGCGCTTCTTATCGCTCAGATTTATGTCGGTATTATTCCCGATCCGGGTCCGGGTGCGAAGATCATCATCCCGCATCAATCCTGGCCATGCGCAATGCCCGGCGGAATTCCCGTACCGGAAGACGGTTCCCTCGTTTTTGAAGCAAACATGCAACTCGATCAAATATTCAATATGGGCAGGACCCAATACGGTGATAGACAGGTTTTTATAATTAAAAGCGGGACGATTACCGGTACGAATATAAGCGGTTCCGTGATGTCGGGGGGGCTTGATTTTCAGCTGGATCTTTCGAATGGTACGGTAGAAATCGAACAGTTGTTAGTTCTGCGAACAAATAACGGGAGTTATATTTTTCTAAGAAGTCCGGGAACAGGCGTGAGCCGGGATGATGTGAGAATGGTATGGGATTTCGAGGCACCAAACTCAAGCTCTTACAGCTGGCTTAATTCCGGTAAGTACGCAGGGAGACGGATCGTAGACACTGCGGCCAAAACAATGAGAATCAGTGTCTATGACGTATCCGGAGTACCTGTTGTTCCCGATTCATCAAATTCCATTACTGTAACGAAACCGTCGGATGTTGAGTACCAATCATGGGATTACAGGGTAAAAGACTCATTTGAAAGAAACGGCAGTCAATTTATAACTGAAAATGTTACTCTCGGAGGAAGCATATCCATCGGGGCAAGTAAAAGAGGCAGTCGAAATATCATTCCGATTACCGGTGGAACTGTTACCGGAAACATTAATGGTGTGATTCTCTCTGCCGGCGCCGACTACCAGAATCTTTCAAATCCCATGACCATCGATGCCAGATATCTTTGGCGGACAAATGACGGGGAAATAATTATTGTACGAAACGGCGGAACTTTCGGATCTCTTGTTCCTACGTTTGAAGTCCGGGAAAACAGTAGTTATTCGTACATAAATGACAGGTTATATTTGAGTTCCGATCCCGGGGGTGGGGCCGGCGGAGTGCAAATCACGTTTTATGAAAGTACCAGGTGATTTAATTTTTTGTATGATTTGAATAGAAAGCCGCTCTTTAAGGGCGGCTTTTTTTGTTTCTCCTGCATCCCCGAATATAAAAGTTCTATCCCCGGAAAATCATCATATGATTGAATTCTTATGAGTCCGGGTAAACATCTAAGGAAAGGTATTGAAAAATAAAGCCGGATATGTGATACTAAGGATTGTCGAGAAGTAAAAAGGAAATACCGGATTAGTGAAAAGCAAGAATTTATACTCTGATGCAGATAAAATCAAAGGTCGGGAGCGTACCATTGCTCTTCTGGGAAGGGATTTGCATTTTGAAATACCGGTTAATATCTTTCGCGTCACAAAAGAACTTGCACGCAGGAAGAACTGTAATCTTCTCTATTTTACAGGTGAAACCTACAAATCACCCTTTTCATTCGATGTACAAGCCAATATTCTTTATAACTTGATAAGCCGGCATACCGTGGATGGGGCGATTGTTATAAGCAACCTCTTAAGCTCACCGACCTCCTCCCGGGCATTCCAGGAGCGATGCCTGCAATTTCATCCTTTGCCTGTTGTCAGTCTGGGAATTGTTTTTGATAAAATCCCCAGTGTGGTTCCTGATAATACAGCAGGAATGTATGATGCGGTTTGTCATCTTATCGAGGTTCACCATCTGACCAGGATTGCCTTCTTAAGTGGTCCCCAGGGACACCCTGATGTCGAAGAGCGGTTTGCGGCTTTCTCCCGGGCCATGGAAACCCATGGTCTTCCCATAGATGAGAGTCTGCTTCTCCGGGGAAATTTTCAGAAAGTATCCGGTACGGCGGCTGTGAGGGAGTTACTCGATGTCCGGGGTAAAATTCCCGGCCGGCACGTAGAGGCTATTGTCTGCTGCAACGATTATATGGCTTCCGGGGCCATGGTAGAGCTTCAGGGGCGGGGAATTCAAATTCCCGGTGAAATCGCTTTAGTTGGATTCGACGATATCCCTTTTACCTCCTGCCTGAATCCCGGTTTAAGTACAATCCATCAACCTTTTGATATAATAGCGTCGAAAGCAACCGAGATGCTCTTTCGTATGATAGATGGAAAAACTGTTCCGGAAAGCGTCCAGGTGAGTGCCCGCTTTATACCCCGGGGATCCTGCGGTTGTCCTGATACTCAGGAAAATGCCGGTGACCCCCCGCTTCCGAAGGATCTTGAAAAACTGCTGAAAACTCCCGGTAAATTTTCTGCGTATTTGAACAGGCAGATCATCGATGCCATCAAACCGACCCTCTCTCTTTGGAAACATGCCCTTTCCCATCTGTACAGAGATGATAAATGGAGCCATCTTTCCGAATCGGAGGATTCTTCATCGAACTACAGTCAGACGGCATGGAGACTTCTGGGAAATCTGGCGTTTAAAACCTTTCATAGAGATAATTATCAAAATATGATTTATAATATAGGAAGTGCTCTGAGCTCTACCCTGGATTTATCCGAACTGATGGACATCCTCCTCAGGATGTTGCCGGAAGCGGGAATTAAACGATGTTGTATCTGCCTGTATGAAAATCCGGAGAACACTCCCGCTCTCCTTCCTGCCTGGTCCAGGTTGATCCTCGCTTTCAGCCAGAGCGGCCCGGAAAAACTTCCTTCGGGTGGAATGCGTTTTGCCACATGTGAACTTCTGCCAAAGGAAATTATCAGGAAGCAGGGGTGGAACAGCTGGGTAATTCTGGCGCTTTATTTCAGAGAGGAACAGATTGGTTATATGCTGATGGACAGCGATGCACCCTATGAAAATATCCATTGGAATCTGCGTAATCAGATCAGCAGTGCATTGAAGGGAGCCCGGCTTCTTGATGAAACCCGAAAAGCGAATGAGTTCTTTGTGCAGGTAAACGAACAGAAAACTCAATTTTTTATCAATGTGGCTCACGAGACAAGGACACCCCTCACACTGATTCAAAATTATCTTGCTCTTTATATGAAGCAATATCAACCCGATAAAAAACTTCTCGTTATCAAAGAGAACATCGATCTCCTCCTCGGGCATATGCTCAATTTCCTCGACGTGGAACAACTCCAAAAAGGTGAAATGATCTATCATCATGACACCTTCGTTGATGTATCGGAATCCGCTCGAAAGAAATGCAGTCTATTCCAGCCACTGGCTTCGATAAAGAAAATTCGAATAAAAATTGAGGTGGAAGACCATGTGATAGTAAAAATCGATCCCCAGGCCCTGGACAGGATTTTTAACAATCTCCTGGATAATGCCGTAAAATACATTCAGGATGGGGGCATCATCGCGATCAATGTGAGACGGGATAACGGCAAGGCTCTGCTAAGTATCAAAGATAATGGACCGGGTCTGCCCTCTGATATAAACGAGCATATTTTCCAACCTTATTTTCTGCTTTCAAAAAGGAAAAGCGGGCACCAGGGTATAGGTGTGGGACTTTCGATTGTAAAAAAGATCATTGACGGGCTGGGAGCTGTCATTACTGTAGAAAACGGAAAGGAAAACGGTGCTTGTTTTACAATTGCCTTTACGGATAGCAGCAGCGAGGCCGGTGATCAAAGGATTCAGGAAATCTCTGCTACTGCGCCGTCCACTTCATTTGTTCAGAAAAGCATTAAAGAAAAGAACATTACAGATGACAAGCACTCTCTTCTGGTGGTCGATGACAACATCCAGTTGTTGAAATTCGTACAGACTGCTTTTTTCGAATCATACAATGTATTTCTGGCCCGGAACACGGCTGAAGCGTTAATCAAACTCAAGATTATTCCCCGTCCGGATCTGATTATATCCGATATTATGATGGACGGTGCCGACGGTTTTCAACTTCTTTCCGCTCTTTCGACAAAGGAGGGGTATAACGATATTCCCTTTATTTTTCTCACTGCCTTGAGTGGTGAGAAGGAAAAACTAAAAGGCCTTGATCTCGGTGCGGTGGATTATATAGAAAAGCCCTTTTCCATTGATACCTTAAGGGCTAAAATCGAATCAATTATTGCGTTACGCAGTCGGCAGGAGAAACAGGATCTTGAACGTATCCGTAGTAGAATTGACGGATTGTTATCCGGTTCCGGTAAAAATAGTACGGACTCCGCATTATCCGGATTCGGTCGAACATGTGAAAAATACGGAATACTCGACCGTGAACGGGAGATCATCCGCATGCTTATGAACGGCCTGGTAAATAAAGAGATCGCTTCCTGCATTCATTTATCACAGCGTGCGGTAGAGTATCATATTTCTAAAATTTATAAAAAATGCGGTGTGAACTCTAAATATGAGCTTCTGAATAAATTTATTAGTTTAGATCCTTAGAAAAATCTCATCACATTTTTAGTATCATAATCCAATCTCATAGACAATAGAAAATTTCAAGAATTTCAATAACTCTTTGAAGATGAAAAACTCAAATTGGGATTTCTTTACGTAGTTTTTGCGGAAGAACGTAAAACCTGATATAAGTCTTGTGAGGTATACTTGAGTAGTAGAATTATTCCGGATTTTTAAAAAAAGAGTACGTAATTGAAATCTCCCTTCATGCGGGGAAAAATTGAAGTGCAGATTTTATCCCATTTCACTACTATAGGGAAAAAATGATGGAATTTAAAATCTTATAGGATAGTCTTGTAGAATGCGAATAACACCGGACACTTTTATAAGATTATTAAGACGATGAGTTCATCGTTACCATAAACAAAACAAGGAGTTAGAGTTATGAAAAAAGTAAACAAAAAAACAAAAACCGAATTTCTGGTTTTCGTGCTGCTTCTCTTCTGTCTGGGTCAGACATTTGCAGCGTCATGCGGGGATGTCAATTCGAGCGATAGGATAGACATAGTCGATGCGCTCCTCATATCCCAGTATTACGTGAATCTGAATCCGGCTGATTTCGATTCCACAGTGGCAGACGTAAATTCCGACAATGCAATTAATATTATCGATGCCCTCCTTATCGCACAATTTTATGTGGGGCTTTTAGGAGAATTATCCTGCCCGAATGTGACACCTGCTCCCACCGCAACCCCTGCAGGCCCAACCACTATTAACGGAAGCGAAGTACTTGTGATCGGCGAATCATTCATCGCCATGTCTCATGAAATTACGAGAAATCTGGAGCAACTTGCAAAGAACGCGGGGATTCTTCCTTCGAATCAGAGTTTCCGCGATAATTCAGTGAGTGGTACGAGGCTTTCAGGCGGAATTTCTCCGACGATTCCGCAGCAGTACAGCAATGGAAGACAGCAGGGGCCGATAAAATGGGTTATTATGGATGGCGGCGGGAATGACTGTCTCCAGGGAAGTTGTTCAAATCCCCCGAACTCAAGCTGTACGGATTTACAGAACGCGACAAATGCAGCAAGAAATCTTCTTCAACAGATGGCAAATGACGGTGTTATTAAAGTGCTTTATTTCTTTTATCCGGAACCATTGGGTGGTGCTTTTGGCGATCTTAAGGCTAAACTTGATGTTTTAAGACCGATGATCCAGAATGTCGTGAACTCAACCTCAAATCCCAACTGCTACTGGCTCGATTTACGGCCCGTATGGAATGGCCACCCTGAGTATACTTCAGACGGTATTCATCCGACATCTGCCGGCAGCCAGGCTACTGCTAACGCGATCTGGCAAGTTATTCAGAATAATAATTTTTTCAGTACGAATTAATGCAATAAGTATAAGAGTGAACGGAAAAACGGTTTTTCCGTTCACTCTTTTTATTGTTACCATTAATACATGAGCCGGGGAACGTCCTGTACGTGAATTGAAAAAAAACCTTCGGATACAGCTGTCGTTGCAGCACTATACAGAGCAATGTCGCATAAAGAGTATAAAAACGGAAAATTAGCACCGGACATTTTCGTTTTGTACTTGTTTTTATAAAAAAGTAAAAACTTTTATATTTCATCAAAAAGTATCATCACGTTTATTTTTAAATCGTTATTGACATTATTCCCATTATATCGTATTATATGAATATATGGATTTTACGATATGAATTATGAAGATGTGAGTGTGCTTTTAAAAGCTCTTGGTCATCCCATCAGGTTGCGGATTGTGAAAGGTTTAATCGAGTGTAAATGCTGTGTGAATGAAATTTCCGGAAAGCTGGATACTCCGCAATCAACGATTTCTCAGCACCTGACGGTGTTACGGAATGCAGGTATTATCACCCCGAGAAAAGAAGGAGTGAAAACCTGCTACTTTGTCACCAACACTCTGGTTGAACAGATGATGGAACTGCTTGCAAGTATGAATTTAAACGAATAATGAGTATTTTTATTTTAATTTTAAAAAATAAAAATACTCAAGGCGAGTACTCTCGCCAGGTGAGTACTCTCGCCAGGTGAGTACTCTCGCCAGGTGAGTACTCTCGCCA
>JAFGRV010000274.1 GCA_016934975.1 Spirochaetales bacterium
AATGCAAAAAACGGCCGAATGGGAAATAAAGAGAAAACACCTCTCTCGGTATTCAAAAACAAAATCGTCCTTATTGCAAAAGATTTCCAGAAAGATAAAATTCCCTTACCCAACAATTTTGGTAATACTGTTTTCGGAGGTTTGGTTCATGCATATGGGATCCAAACCCTCCTGGATGGTGCCTCTATGAGAAGAATTCCCCTCCTTATAGAACTCCTGATACTTCTCATCCTTCTCGTCTGTATTCAAACCCTCTTAAACCGGATAAAAGGGGTCTTAAGTATTCTATCTGTTATATTGTTATGTTTTATAATGTTTATTATCCAGGTCGTTCTTTTTCAGACAATGAATTACTGGTTATTATTCGGACCACTCTTTATAGAAGCAATTGTGAGCATGACACTTTATAGCAGTTACAGACGCTATACCCTGGGAAAAGAGTTCAATCACATTAATACCCAGGTTAAACGGCTCACACAATTCAACTCCCAATTGGAAGAAGCGGGGAAATTAAAGGATATCCTTACAGATACCCTTGTCCATGATATTAAAAATGCGATTGCCGCGATAGAAGGAAGTCTCTATTTTATTACGGAAAAATACAAAGAAGATTCCCAAAGTCTCGAAATATTTCACGCAGCATCCATCGCGTGCACAGACATCATCAACCTGTCTTCAAACCTCCTTGATGTCCGAAAAATCGAAGAAGGAAAATGTGACCTTGTAAAAGAGGCATGTTCCCTGGAACAAATCAGCGGAATAATCGAGCGGTTTACCAACTATCCCCTCTTTTACGAAAAAAAAATACGTGTAAAGATCAATCCCTTCGATCAGTCATTATCGATTACCCCGGACATGTATCTTATGGAACAAATAATTCATAATCTCCTGAACAATGCGTTAAAATACACCCCGGTGAACGGAGAAATCATCATCTCCTTCAAACATACTCCGGACAAGGGCACAATCCTTACTTTTTTTAATTCGGGAAAACCGATTTCAGATGATGTAAAAGAAACTATCTTTGAGAAATATAAAAGGGGTAAAAATAAGCGCTCAAAATATTCCAAAGGATTGGGACTTTATTTCTGCAAAATGGCCATGGAGATGATGGAAGGCCGGATTTGGCTCGAAACAGATGAGACAGGGAATTATTTTAAGCTTGAGTTCACGGCATAAAGGATTCTTTGTTCACTTATACACGAAAATCCGGTTCCGCCCCTGCTTCTTCGCTCTATAAAGTGCCATATCAGCCTGATTAATTATTTTTTCAGGATTAAATCCGGAGGTTTTCGCCGAGGCGATGCCACAACTCATAGTAACCCGGATTCCCGTTCGTTCCTTTGACTGAAGTTCAATCTTCCGGCAGATTTTCTCACCGGTAGCATGGGCGAGTTCCGGTGTACTCTGGGGAAGTATTATTGCAAGCTCTTCTCCGCCGTAACGCGCCACGATGTCATTCACCCGGGTGCTCTCCCTGATAATAGCAGCTACCGTGCTAAGAACCTCATCCCCTTTTTGATGTCCGTAGGTATCATTCACCCGCTTAAAATGATCAATATCCCCGATAATAAGACATAAGTCCAGGTTATACCGTTTTGCCCGCGCGATTTCCCGTGCAAGACAATCATCAAAATAGGCCCTGTTATATATCCCTGTGAGCCGGTCCTGAATTGCTGCCGTGTTCATTTTCTGCCGCACTGAATTAATAAAATGCTTCAGGTCGAACATCTTATTACGGCTTTCGGCGGTGGGGAGGAGATGAAAAATATCCTGTATTTTTTTTTCAAGGATAAGAGTATCACTCACCAGGGTGTCATACTCAGGGATCTCTTCACTGTTAAAAACACGGAACATACAGTGGAACGGCCCGATGGAAATCCTGTCCCCGTCCTGAAGGTCTACACGGTTTTTTTTCTCATAATTGATGAGTGTTCCATTTGAACTCTCCAGATCTTCAATAATCCACCGGTTATCTCTGAACATTAACCTGGCATGGTTTCTGGATACCGTCTTTTCATCCAGGAGGATATCATTATCCGGAGACCTTCCTATTTTGTAAATGGTATTTATCGATAAAATGATCTTCTTGTCGGAATAATAAAGCACATACGTATTATCTGACATCTATAAAAAGATTCCTCCTCTATCTTCACCGGAAAAAACCTGCAAATAAAAAACATAATTTATTCCCGCGAAATATTCAAGGTATTACCATTGCAATCTGAGGAATGAGCTTTTATGACAACTCTCTTAAAAATACGAAAAATCCGGCTTCCAGAATGGACCCGGTACATGATTCTTTTGCCTTTTTCAGGAGAATCCCGGCCTCATTTTCCCTTCCCGAAGCAACTAATGAATCTGCCAGCAGCCAGTAAGCAAAGGATTTGTATTCAGGAACATTATTCCGGAAAAGGAAAGAGGAAAAAAAACGGATCGATTCATCGTAATGAGTAAGAAAATAGTGAGTTATCCCAAGCATAAGGATGAGATTGTCCAGATAATAGGGAGCACCTTGGTTCGGGATTGATGAATAGGAAGCGGAGAGATGTACCAGGGCGTCCTGATAATTAGCCAGTCCAAAGTAACAAAGACCTTTCCTCAATTCTAATTCTCCGTGAGTATATTCATTTGCTTTTACATCATTTTTTCCTAAACGTATCAACTCTTCCAGGTAATCGGGGCGCATATCTTCTTCCGTTTCATAGGCAAAAAGATCATCCTTTCCCAATAAATCTTCCTCCCCCCGTGAAGCAAGGTCCACACTTTCTTCTCCTTCAAAAAAAGCATCGGATGCCCGGTCGATCACATTCATAAGAGAATCGAGCCATCCGGTGTTCTTTTTCCTGCTTTCCAGAGTAATGATTTTTTCAATTGAAACCTCGGACAAAGGGGGAATAATTTTGGTCAGTTCCATTATTTCCAGGGTTGCCTTGCTTACGGGGCCTGTTTTTATAACCGAGTTTTTATATAACATATCCCCCTGTGCAGCGGGAATAAATGAACCGTTTCCAAAATGATCCACCATGACTTCCCCGGAAAAAGAAAGAATTGTACCGACAGAATAATCCGCACAAAATACCCGGGATAGCAAACAAAAAAAGTAAAAAAAACAAAAAATTCTAAATTTCATATCTCTCCCCCCGGTCATTATTTTATTGAAAATTTCTTTAAATGTCTACTAAATGTTGATGGAGTCATACCAAGAAGCGGAGCTGCAAGAGACTGATTGCCCCCGGCTTTTTCCAGGGCTTTTTGGAGGAGAAACTTTTCCACATCATCAAAAGTCGGCAGATCACCTGTATTCGTAATAATATTGAGTATTTTGATCTCTTCACCACTATTCGATGGTTTCACCGGATTCATAGTGTCGGGTAAAAAGTCGGCGAAATAATCCTCGACCATTTTTACAGGGAATTGTTTTCCCGTTAAAACACTCATTGCATTATAAATAATCGATTCCAGTTCCCGGATATTCCCGGGGTAATGATAGGATAAAAATAATCCGTAAACTTTATCGGAGATTTCCGGCGGTTCCTTTTTAAGAGACCTGCATATTGATGTAATAAAATGGTCCACCAGTAATGGTATATCATTTATACGCTCCCTTAACGGGGGAATATAAATGAAATGTGTCATAAGGCGGTAATATAAATCTTTTCTGAACTCACCACTGCTCTGTTTCATTTTCAAATCCGCATTCGTTGCAGCAATAACACGGGTATGACTCACCAGGGCTTTATCCGAACCGAGCGGATAATACTGATTCTCCTGGAGTAATCTGAGTAACTTTACCTGGGATTTCTGTTCAAGATCACCTATTTCATCGAGAAAAATAGTACCGGATTCTGCTTTCCTGATGAGGCCATCGCGGTCATTTGTAGCCCCCGTATACGCACCCTTTTTATGTCCGAAAAGGGTATCAGAGAACATATTATCATCCAGACCTGAAATATTAACAGGTACAAAAGGTCCTTGCCGGCCGCTTAATTCGTGAACAGCTTGTGCGATAAGCTCTTTTCCGACACCGCTTTCTCCGGTTACAAGAAGAGGTTTGGGACTTGAGGCGATTGCCTCGACATATTTAAAGATAGATCTAATAGTTTTATCGGCTGTTACAATTGATTTAAAAGCCCCGGGATTTTTTATGTCCGGAGATGAGAGACCTTTGCCTAACTCTTTAACCTCCCTGGCAAGGTCCATAAGTTCGACTATGCGCTTGATATTTGAAATGAGGCGATTAATCTCTACGGGTTTTACCAGGTAATCATAAACGCCCTTTTGAATACATTCGATCGCTATATTGATATCATTGATACCTGTCACAACTATTATATGTAATTCAGGGAAACTCTCTTTAATTAACGTAATAAGTTCCTGTCCCGTGACTTCAGGCATGGAAAGGTCAAGGACTATGGCAGAAAAACTTTCCCGTGAGAGTAATTCCATCACCTTCCGGCTATCGTCACAAAATACGCAATTGGAAATACCGCGTTTCGTCAAGGCAAGACTATACCCCTGGAGTATTTCTTCTTCATCATCAACAAATAATATCGGCTTTTGCGGATATTTATCTTTTTCCATTCTTTAAAACCTTCCATCAGGAAACAAGTCCGGTAAAAACCATTTTTTCATTATTTTACCATTTCCTTCTTGAACTTCATAAAAACCATGGTTATAGTATATCATTACGCAGGCAATGCCCGCAACATGAAAAGGGTGACAACGTACACGTTTGCTTACGTCAAAATGTACTATGTATGAACAGCCTGCATAATGATATAATAACATTACGCAGGCTACGCACGCAACCCAAATAAATATTCCATTACGAGGTTGCGGTTGTGAAAACTTTTGATTTCTTGCAAACCTGCGTTTAGCTATTATTCCTGGTATTCTTGTTTAAAAAACAAGAATACCAGGAATAATAGCATATATAAAATAATCCAACAAGCAGGAATAGAAAAGTGGATGAAGAAAAAAAACCGAATTTATTACTCATCGATGATGAAGAGCCTTTTTGTACGGTAAATGTAAATATTTTAAAATTGGCAGGGTATAACGCAGTATATGCTTTAAGTGCGGAAGAGGGATTGGAACATGTTGAAAAAAATCCTGATGTCGATGTCATCCTTCTTGATATAGATCTTGGAGACGGATTAAAAGGCACCGAAGCCCTCCCCATGTTGTTAAAAACGAATCCCGCAATTCAGGTTATTATGATTACTTCCAATCGCGACATTAATATTGGTGTTGATTGTATGAAAAAAGGGGCCTTTGATTATCTGACAAAACCTTTTCAAAGACAAAATCTTTTACGGGTTATTGCCGGAGCAGTCGAAAGGAAAAAGATAATTCAGCTCAAAAATCTGTATCTGGAGATTCTTGTTCACGATCTAAAAAATCCTATCCAGAATATCTCCATGGGGCTGGATGCTTTAGATGTAGATGATGAACAATTAAGAAAGAAAGCATATAATCTGGCCAGTTTCGGCTGCTGGCAGATAAAGAGCATGGTCAATAATATACTTCGCATAACTCAATTTGAAAAGACAACACCAATCCTGGATATAACGGAAGTAACTCTCAATGAACGGGAAATCACAAATGAAATCACATCACTCATGGAACAAATAACTTTTACAGGCAGGGATTTTGAAATATTGTTTCATGGAAAAAATGAATATACGGTAAAAACCGAAAAAAGTCTCTTTTATCAAATCATCTCAAATCTACTAAGCAATGCGATCCGGTTTACTAAAAAAGGCGATAAAATCACAGTAGAACTGAAGGAAAAAGAAAATCAGACATTACTCATAGGTGTTTCCAATACCGGTTCATTCATAGAAAAAGATATGAGAGACATGATTTTCGACAAATTTTATAAACCCCGTTTTTCCGGAAAACACCAGGGCCGGAACTTTGGGCTCGGTCTTACCTTCTGTAAATATGCAGTCATCGCCCTGGGAGGTGAATTATGGGTGGAAAGTTACCCTGACCCGGCGGTCACCTCATTCTTCTTTACCATAAAAACAACCTGAAGAGCAGTACTATTCCCGGACACTCCTTTCAATTCATTAAAAACCATAGTTTACTGCCACCGCCCTTCACGGAACGGACTTTGCGGGTGGTCTTTTACTCTGCCTTGACTACTTCGATTTCGTCTGACGCTTCATTTGCCTTGAATACAATTCCCGCTACTATATAAAGAATTCCCGCCAATATCAAAACCCAGAGAAATCCGGTTGAAATTGAAATGAGCCGGGCGATTACCGAACCGGTAACCGAAAGTGCTCCGTTCATTCCCCATGCCCAGGGAAGGAGACGGGATCTATGTGCAGAGAGTGTCGATAATCCCGAGGGGAAAGGCATCCCCATAAAAAAAGCCACGGGTGTAATAAAAAGAACGGAAAGCAGAATTTTCAGAGATATATGGAGTCCCAGAAATAACCGCAATAAATGATTAAGTCCGAAAACATAAAAAATGAGACTCGCGATAATTCCGCCGACGGCTATCCGGACGATGAAGGCCCTGTTTTTACCAAACCGGCTGCTGAATAAACTTCCAAGACCGGAAATAATAAGCATAGAAGTAATGACGATGGATACAGAAAAGATCGGATCTCCCAGGAAGAAGACAAGTTTCTGAATAAGAAATATCTCGATAAGCATGTAAGCAAGCCCCAGACAAGCGTAATAAACAATAACACCAAAGGTTCCTTTTCTGCCTTTGAATAAATCTTTCCATCTGGTCGCTACCGGGAGAATAATTATAAGAATTCCAAAGAAGATAGACTGGATAAGCGTACCCAGGAGGAGCAGATATCCCCATTCTTCGGATACATCTCCCAGTTTATCCATAAACATCGGAATTGTATGGGGTTTCAAATAGGCAGTATAATAGGGTCTGTCATCTGTTGCCGGCTGTATATTAAACACATAGTTGTCAAAAAGCTCTTTTTCTTTTCCCTGTATAAGCCAATACATGGAAAAATGATAGAAATCACCGGACTGGAGATCAGAGAAATCATGAAACTGAGATTCATTACCTGAAGCGGCATTCTTGTTTCCGGAATTTTCACCGGGCACAGGCTGCATCGTTTCTTTATTATTTTGATCTTTCATTTTGTATTGTTCGGTATAACTTGCAAGAATCTTCTTAAAATCTTTCTGACGAACGGGCATACCGGGATAATAACTTATATCAAAAGACATTTTTTTACAAAACTTTTTTAAAGCAGTAATTTCCTCATCGGTAAAACCATCGTCACTTATATTAACCAGTACTGTTGCCGTGGAAAGAAGGACATTGAATATAAAAACATTATTTTTAAATTCCGTAATACCTCTCTTTTGAAGGGCCTTTGTGACCGTGGCGATGAGTTTCGGTACATTCCGGGGGGGAGTGAGACGGTTCCAGACTGTAATTGAAAGAATTCCATCCGTTTTCAGGCACTCCATGTAGTCCTCAAACGCTTCCACCGTATAGGTATAATTTTCATCTACCGAATATCCCCCTGTCTGAGAGAGACCGACGGAATCAATGAGACTGATCTCTACAAGATCGTATTCCTCTTTTGTCGACACACAGAAAGAGCGCGGTTCCCCTGAAATAACCTGAACCCGCGGGTCGCCCAGGAGGTTTTCATTATATTCTTTCACAACTTTCACATTCTTAATAAGATTCACTGTTGCATGATCCTGCTCAACAACAGTAACTTTCCGGGCATCATGATATAATGCCGTAAAAACACTCGTTCCGCCCCCCAGCTTTACCAATAAAACATTTGGTTCCGTTCTAATTTGATAGGGTGCTGCCATGGGAAGGAACTCAAGATATTTTTCTTCATCTTTTTTTAATTTTCTGGGTATAATAATCGGACCGCCGCCGTCAATATACAAACCCTTAAACGCATTTCTTGGCATTTCTTTTAGATAGAGGGCTACATTATCACTTAAGCCCGGTGCAGAATGAAAAAAAGAACTTGTATACACATGCATTTCACCTGTGGGACTGTATGAATGATAATCCAGTTTTGTATCGGGGAACTGCCGGGCATAACTTATCGGCTTATATTCCGATACCCGGATAGCACCGAAGCTGATAACAAAAAGAATGGATAATACAAAAAGAAGAAGAGACAGACTTAAATTTTTTACTTCAATGTGAAACTTTTTCTTCTCACCGTCATATCTCATATAACAAAACAGAGTTGCGATAAGAGCCATGACAAGGAGGGGAATGACAAGAAGCTGCGGCGGGAAGATATACATACACCCGAGGATGAAAAATCCGCCGATACCGGAACCGACCATATTCCAGAAATAAAGTTGATGTATCCGGCTGCTTATAACGAGAAAAGCAATACCGATGAACAACGCACCAATAAAAAAAGGAAGTGCGTAAATAATATAATAAGCCCCGATTAACAGGACCTGAGAAAAATCCGCAACGATCATAACGGGATTAAAAGGAACCATCTGAGCGCATACATGGGCAACCGCCATCGCCGGCATGAGTAAAAGAGCACAGACGCTGAGCCACTTATTCGGTTTGGCTTTTATCCACCGCTGAAGAAATGTAAGAAGTGTTCCCGCAAGACCAAAACCCAGGAGGGCAATGCTGATAACCATTGAACCGAAATTTGACCAGCTTCCCACGGAAAATGTCCGCATAACCGTGATCTCGTATGCTAAAAGAGCAAGCGAAAGAAAAAAAACCGCAAGTAATTTAAAGGTCGATTGTTTCATATTTTTTATCATCTCTTTCTCGTTTATTTACATGATTTCATAAAAACCTATGACAGATTTTTGCTTTTTGTAATTAATGTTATAAAAGCAGACAGCGTTAAATCCGCTTTAAGAAGGTACTGTTTATATAACCGGATTGAGTGAGCCGGAATAATTATTTTCACCTATTCTTTTTTTGTCTTTGCATTTGAATGTATCTCCCGTTGATTCACATAGGCTTCACTCATAGGAATTTCAATTTTTGCTGTTGTTAAATTCTCATTTATACACATCCTGAATAGATTCGGATCTATCTTCTCCCCTTTTAACAGAATGATAATAAGCGCTATACCCATACCGGATCCTTCGGTATCATCGGAATTATCCAGATAATATTGCATAAGATCGTCATACTTCATTGTTTTCTTGAGTTTTTCTCTTAAGCGCTTTTCCTCCTGCTTTGTAATACCAGTATTATTTGTCACCTCGATCTTTAAGACTTCTTCATTATGAACAAAACTGATTTTAACAAATAATCCCTGTTGTTTTGCTTTTACTCCATATTGCAACGTAATTTCTTCACGCATATTATTTTTATAAAGATCCATACCTTTTTCATAATCTTTTTCCACGGTTATATCCAAACCGTTCTCTAAAAAAAATATACGCTTCAAATTTGCTTTTGTACCATTAATCGCCAATTCTTTTGTACAAGTATAAACAAGACTTTTTAAATCGGGTCTGCTATATTTATCAAGGATACGTGAAACAATTTTATCAAGGGTGTTTTCTACATCCGATGACATAGCATAGGATATAACACGGATAACTTTTCCGTCATCGACTGCTATTTGAAGATTTCGTTCGACATCAAAATAATCGTAACCCTTTGACTTTATCTCCACATCCACCCCTATCAGGAAATTTGACTGGCAATATTAATTTATACTCCCGATTAATTGGTTTTCACAACCAAACCACTACAATCGAAAATACCGGAAAACCTTTTATTTTCCGATATAGTATAAGTGAAATCAAAAAAAAAGGCAAGATATATCAACAGGAATGGTAAAAAAGAGAAAAACAAACCCGCTTTGCGAATGAGTCCCATTAGTAAATGAGTCTCATTCGTAAATGAGGCTCACCTTTTACCACAGAATTCGGAGATGGGACAGCCATCACAAACCGGCTTTTTTTTACAAAAGTTCTTTGCATGTTCAACAATCAGGGCATGATATTCATTAAAATACCGAACCGTATACATCGCTTCATTATCATTTTTTTCAATAATAAAAAGATCTTGAAGCTCATTGTATGACTCATTCCCGGTAATATAATGAAGCCTGCGAAGAATTCGCTTTGTGTAGGTATCAATAATAAAATAAGGTTTATTAAATCCATAAAGAAGGATAGAATCTGCCGTTTCCGGCCCGATTCCCCAGACAGCTAAAAGATCCTGCCGTTCCGGAGAATGACTATTGTTCAGATAATCACCCTGTAGAAGAAAAGATGTGATTATTTTTAATTTTTTGGCTTTTTGATTGTAATACCCGCTGGACCTGATTACAGAGGCAAGATCCTCCGTTTTCGTATCATGGAGATACGAAGGTTCCAAAAGTGATTGACTTTTCATAGATTCAAGTGTTTTTTCTACATTTGTCCAGGTCGTATTCTGGGTGAGAATTGCACCAACTATAATTTCAAATAAATCCTGTGACGATTGGGGTATGGAAAAATCGTTTTTATGATATCCCTTTGTATCGAATCCCGGAGTTCCGGCCCGGGTCCGGATCGGCCACCATCCCCGGGGACCATAATGAGAATATAGTCTTCTATAGATCAGATCTAATTTCCGTTCGTTCATAAAAAAACAGGTGTAAAGAATACTCCCCATAGATTGAAATAACCACCCGACGATGAGTCAGCTGACAAAATCTAAAAATGCGGAACTATTGGAGACATGAAGTTCTCCAATACAGTATTCACTTACACCTGTCTCTATTCCTTAACAGCCGGGAATGTTCACAATTCTCCTTACAATAGAAGAATTATACGTGAATTTCCCGAAGCGACGATGAAAAAGTCATTGTATCAATCGCCGTGCCGTTTTATTACTTTTTAATCCTGTTTTTTACTACGGCCTGTGCTGCTGCCAGCCGTGCGATGGGAACACGGAAAGGTGAACAGGATACATAGTTCATTCCAACCTTATAACAGAATTCAACTGATGATGGTTCGCCGCCGTGCTCTCCGCATATACCGATTTTTAAGTCGGGTTTTGTTTTTCGTCCGCGGGTGACACCCATCTCAACAACAAGTCCGACTCCTTCCTGATCAAGCACCTGGAAAGGATCTTTTTCCAGCACACCTTTTTGAATGTACTCGGGTAAAAAGACTCCGGCATCGTCTCTTGAATAACCGAAGGTCATTTGAGTGAGGTCATTGGTTCCGAAAGAGAAGAAATCCGCATGTTCCGCGACTTTGTCTGCCGTAATTGCCGCACGAGGTATTTCGATCATCGTCCCTATTTTATAATTAATCTTCATTTTCTTTTTTGCAAAAACGTCTTTAATGACATTTTCCGCGTTCTCTCTTAGAATAGAGAGTTCCTTTACTGTTCCGATTAATGGGATCATAATTTCCGGTAAAACTTTAACACCTTTCTTTGACACTTCACACGCAGCATTCATAATCGCTTCTACCTGCATATCATATACTTCCGGATAAGTAATACCTAAACGGCAGCCTCTATGTCCGAGCATAGGATTCAATTCATGAAGGGAAGCGATCTTATCCGTCAATTTCTTTATGGGTACGCCGGTTTTTTCAGCAAGAATTTTTACATCTGCTTTTGTTTTGGGAACAAACTCATGAAGAGGCGGATCCAGCAGTCTGATTGTAACAGGGAGACCATCCATCGCTTTAAATATTCCGGCAAAATCCGATTTCTGTAATCCGGCGAGCCGTTTCAGGACCTTCTTTCTCTGTTCGACATCTTCCGCGACAATCATCTCCTGAAAAATATCAAGTTTTCCTTTATCGAAAAACATATGTTCCGTGCGGCAGAGTCCGATACCTTCGGCACCGTATTCCCGGGCTATTTTTGCATCGATGGGTTGGTCGGCATTTGTGCGTACATTAAATCCTTTGTCCTTGAGTCCATCCCGTACCGCGGCTTTTCGTATATCATCCGCCCAGCCGAGGAATTTTTTAAAGTTCTTTGTGATACCGGGCTTAATAAGTTTAGCCTGACCTTCAAATACCTCTCCGGTTGAACCGTCGAGAGTCAGCCAATCACCCTCTTTATATTTGGTGCCTTTCACGACCGCTGTTTTACCTGAAATAATAATATCTTTACATCCGGCTACGCAGGGAGTTCCCATTCCTCGTGCAACAACGGCTGCATGAGAAGTCATACCGCCGGTTGATGTAAGAATACCTTTTGCCACATGCATACCGCCGATATCTTCGGGCGAAGTCTCTCTCCGTACCAGGAGAACATCTTTCCCTTCGGCCACCCATTTTTCCGCTTCGCTTGCTTCAAAAACAATTTGACCCGCCGCGGCACCGGGTGATGCATTCAACCCTTTGGCGAGGACTTTTAAGGTTTTCCGTCCTTTAGGTTCAATCATCGGGTGAAGAAGCTGGTCTATTTGATCCGGAGTAACCCGCATAACAGCCTGTTCTATAGTGATAAGTTTTTCTTCCACCATATCGACCGCGACATTAATCGCGGCAAGACCGGTTCTTTTCCCGGTTCGTGTCTGAAGAATATAAAGATTATTTTGTTGAATCGTAAACTCCATATCCTGCATATCCGCGTAGTGTTTTTCCAGTTTTGCTCTCAGTTGCTCAAGCTTTTCATAATTTTGAGGTTGTTGTTTTTTTAGATTTGAAATCGGCATAGGGGTTCTTATTCCCGCAACAACATCTTCACCCTGGGCATTCGTTAAATATTCTCCGTAAAAAACATTTTTTCCGGTAGACGGATCACGGGTAAAACAAACACCGGTCCCGGAATCATCTCCGTAATTACCGAAAACCATGGCCTGAACATTCACTGCCGTTCCCAGGAGTCCCGTAATATCGTTTATCTGACGATATTTTTTTGCCCGGGGATTATTCCAGGAACCGAATACCGCATTAATTGATCCCCACAGCTGCTCTTCCGGTTTCTCCGGAAAATCTTTTTTTGTATGCTTTTTATATACTTTCTTAAACTGCTGTACAATCTGCTTCAGGTCCTCGGCCGAGAGGTCCGTATCTAAAAGAACCTTTTTCTTATTCTTCACACTTGAAAGAACGTCCTCAAACTCTTCACGGGGAACTTCCATTACAACATCGCCATACATCTGGATAAATCTTCTATACGCGTCCCATGCCAGGCGTTCATTACCGGTCATGTTGATGAGTCCCTGCACTGCTTCTTCATTCAAACCCAGATTAAGAACCGTATCCATCATACCGGGCATTGAGACAGCGGCTCCCGAACGAACCGAGACCAATAAAGGATCCTTGGGATCTCCGAGTTTTTTACCCACAAGATCTTCCAGTTTTTTAAGATTCTCTTCTACCTCTGCTTTCAATGTCACAGGATACTTGAGACCATTCTTATAATAGGCGTCACACACTTCGGTGGAAAGAGTGAATCCCGGTGGAACGGGTATTCCGAGATTCGTCATCTCGGCAAGATTAGCTCCTTTTCCACCAAGTATATTTTTCATAGTGGTATTTCCTTCTGCTTTACCACCACCAAAGAAGTAGACATATTTGGTTTTTGCCATGAAATCATACCTCCAATTTAATAGATTTCTAATTTATTTCGTTATCGTTCTTGTATAAAGGATTATTACTATAATGTCAAGAAACTATTCGGTTATTCGTCTTTAACTCTCATTTATCATTTCATTTATATATAAACGATTTTTTATCGTCAACAATTTATTTGATGAAACGTAATAAAAATAGTAAGCTTGAAACACCCGAACTAAAAAGGGTTTGTCTGATTTTCTTATCAGACAGCCCCTTTTTAGTCAATCACTAAGATATATTTTAAGATTATCACTCCGGGAAGGATGCTTTAATCTTTTTAATGCTTTTTTCTCGATCTGACGAATTCTTTCTTTTGATAAATGGAACAGTTCGCCGATTTGTTTTAATGACATGGGCTTTTTTCCATTTAATCCGAATCGACACTCGATGACCTGACCTTCTTTTGCCGAAAGAGTTTTAAGAACAAGATTTATTTCTTCCTGTAAAGATTTCTCGATAATTGCCTGATCAGGAGAAAGATATTTTTCACCTTCAATAAACTCACGAAGCAGAAGCGAATCCTTTTCAACATAAACAGGGGTTTCCAGGGAAACCAACTCCCGGGATATGTTAAGAAGGGTTGCCACATGTTCTTCATCCATTTCGAGGTAGGATGCTATTTCTTTTACATCAGGTTCACGGCCGGAACTTTTTTCCAGCTCTTTTCTGATTTTCTCGATTTGAACCAGTTCATTCGCCTTATTCAATGGCAGTTTTATCATCCTGGATTTTTCACAAATTGCTTTGAGAATACTTTGACGAATCCACCAGACAGCATATGAAATAAAATGATAACCGCGATTTACATCATAGCGTTTAATCGCATTAATAAGCCCGATATTTCCTTCGCTGATCAGATCCTGAAGCGGAAGTCCCTGGTTTTGATACCGCTTTGAAACATTAACAACGAATCTTAAATTTGCCATAATAAGTTTTTTTCTTGCTTCGGCATCACCTTGCGCCGCGAGACGCGCATAATGATCTTCTTCTTCCCGGGTAAGGAGTGGAATACTATTTATCTCTTTTAAATAAATCGAGATAATATTCTCATCTTCCTTCTCTTTCCTTTTACCTTGCTTCATAGTACCTTTATTTCACTTTCCGATTTCTACAGTCTATATTTACATTATAGGAATATTCTTTAAAAATTCAAATTTTATTATATAAGTTTGTTTCAAAATTAAAATCCCTATAAGTCTTTAGTAAACTAAAGCTGTAGGTTACTACAGCTGTAGTAACCTACAGCTATAGGTTACTACAGTTGTAGTATACACAGATTCGTCCTCAAACACAAGGATAATATCTGCCTTTCTATGCATAGACACAGGAGTGTGAGTTGAATTATCAAAGATTTACAAATTCTTTTATCAATATTATCAGTTCAAACTAATATACTAAAATAATGAGTCCGGGGGTAGTGATGACAAACACTTTATGATTCATTAACAGCTTAATTGATATTCTTATTCTCAAAGAATTCCTTAATCTTTATCAACACTTCCGGTCCCGGGGCAATTATTTTATTTATATCGGGAAGAGAATCAAGAAAAAGGGAACCATACTGTTTGTGAATAATTCTGGAATCCAGAACAAGGATAACACCCCGGTCACTTTTCCGGCGCATTAATCGTCCGAATCCCTGTTTGAATTTAATAACTGCCTCGGGAAGTGAATAATCCATAAATGGATTTCCGCCGTTTTTTTGGATATCCTCCATTCGCGCCATGATCACCGGGTCAGATGGAACACGGAAAGGAAGTTTGCATAAAACCAAAAGCTCCAGGGTTTCGCCCGGCGTATCAACTCCTTCCCAAAAAGAATCCGTGGCAAAGAGAACACTCCCTATATCGGTCTTAAACTTTTCAAGCAAACGTGCGCGGTCATCATCTCCCTGTTTAAAAACAGAAATTAAGTGTTGATTCAATTGCGGGACTATCTCATTATAGGTTGTGTTCAGCATAGAATAGGAGGTAAAAAGGACTAATGCCCGGCCCTCCGAACAGATGATGGACTGCAAAAGAAATGAAGAGAGATATTTTTGATATGCCGGATGCTGAGGGGCCGGAATATCACTTGGAATACAAAAAATAACATTTTCCTTATAATTAAAAGGAGACGCAAACTGATTTTCCATCACTTCTTCCGAAAGGAGTCCCACCCGGGATTTCCAATAATGAAAGGAATTATTTACCGTGAGGGTTGCAGAAGTAAGGATCACGGTTCGATACGGTTCATAGACAGCTTCTTTCATCACCGGGGCGATATGGAGAGGAGTAATAGTACATTGCACAAAGGGCTCTCCATTACCGGCTCTCCTTCGTTCTATCCAGAAAATATCATTCTCCTGTTCTTCTATCCTTTTAAATTTATCACAAATCTCAGCGATTGCTCGTAGTCTGCGGACACTGGCTTTGCATTCAAAAACAACACTGTCATCCGGGTCTGCTTCTTCCAGAGGTTCGAGGATATCTTCCATCACCGTACAAAAATCGAGTAATTTGGCCTCAAGTTCAAAGAGTGGTTCGAAAAAGAGATTTTTTACAGCCGGATCACGTACTTTTTTAAGATAGAGAGTAGAATCATCCTGAAATAATGAAAGACAATTAAAATCCAGCATTTTCACGTGATCTTTCAATTCCTCTATTTTATTTTTCAGCTTTTCGATTACCGCCGGTTTCTTTACCTTTTTCTTTATCCCGTAGAGCAGCCCCAGGTGCCGTCCTTTTTTTATCCTGTAGATCCTGTTTATAAACTTGATAATTAAAAACCGGTTAAAGCTTTTGGAGAAAAACGAAGTGGCACTTGATTCGATATTATGAGCCTCATCAAAAACGATCCGGTAAAAAGGCGGAAGAACGGCTGTGCTTTCATGGCCGACACCTTCGATACGAACGGACAAATCTGAAAAAAGGAGATGATGGTTGGCCACAAGAAGCTGCGCCGAGGCCGCTTCTCTTTTGGCCCGTAAGACAAAACAATTCTCACGGTACAAACAGTACAATCCCGAACAGATATCTGCTTCGGAACAGACCCGTGACCAGATGTCTCCGGAGGGATAAAACGAAATATCACTCCTGGACCCTGTTTTTGATGTCAAAGCCCACTCATAAATACTTTGTAATTCATCATTCGCTTCTTCGAACAGGGAAAATTCATTCATCACATCATGAAGCCGTGCCCTGCAGATGTAGTTGCCCCGTCCTTTTACAAGAACGGCTTTCGTGTCTGCATGTAATATTTTCTTTGCCAGGGGGATGTCTTTCTCTATAAGCTGCTGTTGTAAATTGATAGTTGCCGTGGAAATAACAATCCGTTCATCATTTTCCTGTATCCATTTTATCACCGGAATCAGATAGGCCATGGACTTTCCCACCCCTGTTCCGGCCTCCGCGATGCATATCTCATCCTGATTCAATCCGATACAGATGGTTTTCAGCATTTCCACCTGGGAGGGTCTTGATTCATAGAATGAAAATAATTTTGATAATTCCCCCTCCGGAAGAAGGATCTGCGCAAGGGTATTTTCATCAAGCTTTACAAGATCTTTTACAATATAGGCTTCCGCAACCACATAGACATTCTCTACCGCATTATCAATAATATAGAATCCGATTCCCTGGTCTCCAAGACGTGAAGCGATTGCAAGATCGGCATTACTTGGTGAAAGAATCCCCGAGGGATGATTGTGAATAACAACGTCACCCTTTTCAATATATGAATTAAGAGCCGGGACGGAATTTTCGTCACCACGGGCAACAATCTTGATTCCTTCGATCTTTCCGGTTTTTCCGAAGTGAGCCACTGAAAAAACCTCGTTCCCGAGGGCATCTTGTATTGCATCCCGGAGGGTTGTAATAATATCCGGCATAAACCGTTCACTTGTGATCATATCAACTCATATCCGATATCTTTACAAAAAGCAACAATAAATGAAGAAAGTGCAAGATTTGCTTTTTTTCCTATCTCAATGACTTCATCATGGGTAATTTTTTTGTCTGTTAAACCTGCGGCTTTATTCACAATACAGGAAATACCAAGTACTTCCAGGGAAAGTGATGCTGCGGCGATCACCTCGGGAACCGTTGACATCCCGACCATATCCGCACCCATTTTTTTGAGCATATTTATTTCAGCGGGAGTTTCATAATTAGGACCGGCAAGGGCTGCATACACTCCCTCTTTATAATCACTCGCGAAAGGAACTTTCGCGGCAAAAGTTCCTTTCGCGCTTGAACGTAATTTTCTACTATAAGCATCTGTCATATCAGGGAATTGAACTCCTTGATCCTTTTCATAGGGCCCTCTCAGGGGATTAGCTCCCATAAGATTTATATGATCCTTTATAAAAACCAGGTCACCCGGATTGAACACAGGATTTATTCCTCCGGCTGCATTTGTAATTATCACTTGTTTTACTCCAAGTTTATGAAGAACAAATATTGGCAGGACAACATCCGGCATTGAATATCCCTCGTAATAATGAAATCTACCGGAAAAAACCGCAGCCACATCACTTATTTTCAATATTCCCTTTTGTCCTCTGATACAGGACTTTGGAAATCCTTTTATCCGGGAATAGGGTATTTCCGTTCCTTTGATGGTATCGATAAAATCCCCTAATCCCGATCCGAGAATGATGCCGACAGAAGGAGAGGTTCTTGCTATTCTAAAAATAGAATGCACTGTCTGTTCTACTTTTTTAAAATAATTTCTAACCACAAGATACTCCTTAAAAAAATAAAAATACTCCCAGGCAAGTACTCTTGCCAACTCACCAGTAGTTGGGTAATAATAGCTTTATTTTTATAAAGAGTACACTCTCACATTCAAAAATGCTTTATAAAAAAGCGGTAATAATCGAGTAAAAAAAAGAAACAAATCCGGAATAAAATTCAAAAAAAAATAAAAAATAACGGGAATTTTATTAAATACGACTTTTTTCATCATGAATATTTTGTTTTATTGAGGAATTAGTTCACACTTAATTGCATTTTATCATTAAATTGTTCGCAAACCGGGTCATAACGAAACAATTAATCTAGTTAAAAAACGGTATGAGTCAATATGACTCTTTACATGTTATACAATAAAATACGAATAATAACAATCTCTAATTCTTTATATTATAAACAATTAGAGCGCGGCACACTACGCATTCTTGGCACGATTCTTGCATCTACAATGGTAATAAAGAAAGGAGTTGTTTATGACAGCTAATTCAAAGGGATTAACAAAAAAGAAAAAACAAAAGGCTAAAATTCGGGGAAATAAAGTAGATGGAAATAACATTATTGCTCTTTATTTAAGAGATATAAATAGATATGACCTGCTTTCACGGGAAGAAGAAAAACAGTATGCAATACTTGCTGCAAAAGGTGATATAAAATCCAAGGAAAAACTGATTAATGCTAATCTTCGTTTTGTAGTAAATGTTGCAAAACAATATCAGAACCAGGGTCTTCCTCTGGAAGATCTTATTAGTGAAGGCAATATTGGCCTGATGAATGCAATTGATAAATTCGATGTAGAAAAAGGTTATCATTTTATTTCATACGCAGTGTGGTGGATACGACAAAGAATTCTAAAAGCGATTAGTGAGAAAAGCAGAATGATCAGACTCCCGATGAACAGGATTTACGAAATATCCAAAATAGAAAAGGTAAAGGACAATTTACAGAACAAGAAAGGACTCGAAGCGAAAATAAGCGAAATAGCCAGTCAGCTTAATATGGAAAAGGAACTTGTATCAGAACTACTCAATATATCGAAAGAGATGCTCTCTCTTGATAATCCGATATATATCGAAAAAGACTCAACCTTATTAAAAGACTTTATAGCAGACACGACGTACCAATCTCCTACGGAAATTGTGATGAACAACTCTCTTAAAGATGACATCAACGAAATACTGAAATCCCTTACCGCTAAAGAGGCGAGTATTCTTGAATACAGATTCGGACTCAACGGGAAAGTACCTTCTTCATTAAGAGAAATAGGAAACCTCTTTAACCTTACAAAAGAGAGAATACGACAGATCGAAAAGCGCGCAATCGACCGTTTAAAAACTAACGAAGATATTAAACTTCTAAGGAATTATCTCTCCTGACCATACCCCTTGGAAGAAACGGCTTACATGTCGGGTAAGCATCTTCAGGCCTTTTTTTAGTAAGCAGCTCCCATCCGGGAGATAAGACCTTCCCTTATATTCGAAGGCAGTTTCGACTAAAACGGAGCTGCCTTTTTTTATTGCCCCGGGATTATTACAAAATCGTCCGGACGAGTACTCTCACCCGGGAGTTTTTACAATTCATCCCCATCATCCGTAGGTAAAATCCAAAGCATCGCCTGTATGGGGCTTTCCATCAGCCTCATATACGTTTTTAAGATGACCAATAAGATACGGCCGTGCTTGTGAGGGTGTAATGATATCATCGATAGAGCCGACTTTTTGTGCCCGTTCCACCGTATGAACGCTGTCGAATTCTTTGGCGAGTTCCCGCTGCTTTTCCGAATACACCTGCTGGAATAATTCCTCATAATTCTTCTGGTCGCTGGGCAATCCCGAAGAAAGATGTTTTTGAGCCTCGATAATAACCGGATCTGCATATGTATTCTTTAATACCTGCCGCGGGAATACGACCGCGGCGGCAGGGGCGCCCCCGATGACAGAGGCAAAAGCCCCTTCAAAAGCGGCTATCCTGATCCCGGGGTTCAGGGTTTTGGAAAATACGACATACGCGCCGCCATGATACCGGGAGGTGACGATAAAAAAAACCGGACCCCGGAAATTGACAACAGCCCTGCCTATTTCCGCTCCATATTCCAATTGCAGTTTCCGTAATGATTCCGGAGAACCGTCAAATCCGGAGAGATTTGCAAAAATGACCAGCGGAAGATTTCCGGAAAACGCATTAATTCCACGGGCTAGTTTTTTTGAAGAGAGGGGGAATAACGTGCCTCCCGACCACACTTCCGGGCCATCATGGGGAATTCCTCCGATCCTTGCCAGGGGTTGGCTTTGGATACCGAGCAATCCGACGGCATAACCGCCGATCCGTGATTCCCATACAATTGCCATTTCCGCATCTTTCATTCCCCTCCAGCGCTCACATACCGGACTATCAGTATCAACAACTGCCTTCATAAGCTGATGCATGTCAAAGGGTTTCTTTCGTTCAGGATTTACCTGACCGGAAAAAATATCCCCGATTGTCGTAAACCCCTGCTTTAACAGATCATTATATGGCGTTTTACATATGTCTCTCTCCTGAGGATCAACAGAATGAAAGGGTGCCGGGTATTTTTGGCCCGGTCTACAATAAGTGATGGAATAATGGGTAAAGAGGGTCGTATATGCTTCATAAATATCTTTTACCCGCACCTGTGCCTGACCATTCGGCTCCATAATGTGCTCTGCACCCCCGATTTCCTCATTGGTCTCGGCGGAAACACTCCCGGAAAAATCAAGGGCTTTTTTCCCGGTCAAAAGCATTGATGCATTTTCCGACATAATAAGCATCCCCCGGGTGTGCATGAGCATGGTTGCTTCGGCATTCCAATAGGATTGGGCACCGATGTTGATGCCAAGAACAATAATATTTATTTCTCTCCCTGCCTGGGTAGCCTGGATAATCTTTCGTAATACCTGGGCAGTCCAGTCAAGATTCTCCGTGCCGCTTTTCATATCGATTCGTGCACCCGCGGAAATCGGGAGCCATTCCAGGGGAAGATTTTCCCGTTCCGCCAGGTCAAGGGCCGCGATAATACGCCTGCATTCAGGTTCAGCTAATGAACCCATATTTTGTGTGGAATCCGAGAGAAGGATCACCCGTTTAATCCCATCGGGAAATGATTCGGATGAATTCGTAATAATACCGAAGACAATATTACAGGTATTTTCCCCTGATCTCCGCCCTTTTACCGGGATTAATCCTTGAGTATGTGTTGTCGCATCAACAGTAATATCATACTCCTCGAAAGAGCCCGCGGGAAAAATCTCCGCTCTCCCACGTTCTTTCCGGGTAATCATCTTGAGTATTTTATACGGATAGATATTCTGCTGATGCCGGGCAATCACAATTTTTGTCGCGTAGGTATCCGCAGGAAGGATAATATCCTCATCCGGCTGCTGCTCCTGTGAGACGAAACCCGAACCGGTTGAAAGATCAAAATTCACTTCAATATCCGTAAGCTCCGACGTCACGGGATCTTCTCGGCGTGAATAAATAAGAATTCGCTCGATACCCAGATCATGAGCCCGTGTGATTATTTTTGATGCATATTTTTCGATCTGTTCCGGGGTGATATTAATCATCCTATCAATATGAATAATAATTCTATTCCATTGAAGCCTTCGCTTTCTTTTGGCTTGTTCCGCCCTCATAATATAAACAGCTTCCATGAATACATATTCCAGAGCAACCATACGGAGTATATTTCCATTTTCATCGAGTTCAAGATGGATTGATGGAACCTCCACCGTCGCGAATAAGCGTTCGTCCCGGGGATTCTCCCTGGCTTGCAGGCGAAGAAGATGGACGAATTCGCTTGAATAGATAATTTCCTGTTCAAAATTGATAAGGCGGTAAATACGGAATTCACGGAAAGCCCTGGGATTAAATCCCCGTTTTATAATATCCTCTTCCCAGGTTCCGGGTGTTTTATGATGATATGTCCGGAATTCAGACTTCCCCTCGGGATGGAGCAACCCGAGGCTCATCCAGAGAACAGGAAGGGGATGAGAGGAAGCGATCTTAAAAAGGGATTCTTCATACATGCCGGATTTCCAGTTTATAAGGATAATGAGTTCCGGAGATTCACTTTGTTCATTTTTTTTATCATACATAAATGCTGTCCATGTATGGATAAAATTGATGAGATTATCTTCTTTAATAATTGTAAGATATGTATGAAATGATTCTTTATTCTTTTTCGTTTTGCAATAAAACAGATCAATTCCCTCGATTGCGACAATTGTTCCATGAAGAAATTCCCGGTCATTACACATATGTCTCGCCAGAATTTCCATTATAAGATGATATTCATTATGTGTGTCTTTTTCCCCTCCCGGATCTGCCGCGGCCCGGGCTTTCTGCACAAGATCATAGAGGAGATGATATTTATTTTCCATTATAAATTCTATGAGTTTTGTATATATCTTGCTATTCTTGTCATAGCGGAACAGTCTTTCCATAATTTTCCCGGTATTTTCTCTTTTTTCTTCTTTCCAGTTTTGAAGAATTACCTTGTCAATTAATTGGTACCGGATGTGAATTGCCGTATCGCTTAATGATAACACCTCTTTCTGACTTATTAAGATCAGCGCATCCAACCGGTCGGATAATTCCTTAAGAAATTCCTCCTGTACCGGGAGGTATTCAAGACTCAGGAGGGTTTTTTGGAGTAATTTCTGTTTATTACTGAGATTGTGATGTGAGGCATAAAGATGATACACGGCTTCGTCATTGGACCGCTCCGGGAGTTTCCCGGACGGAAGGTTTCCCGCAGGGAAACTCCCCGGGGGAAAATTACCGGGAAAATACAATTGCAGCGCCGCGTGCAAATGGCCCAGAAATGATTCGGGTAATCCTTTTTCCCTGTCTCCCTGACGTCTGAAATAATGTGAAAGCAATTCTCTATATGATGTGAGGCGGCTTAATTTTTCCGAAGCAACAGGGGGGCTGAAAAATAATCCTTCGATTTCAATATACGCTTTTAATACGGAAAGAAACAACGAGACCAATTTCTGATCATCCTGTTCATTGCGGGGATAGACAACGGCTTTTTCATATATTGCTTGTATTGACGGATCATGATCATACCCTAAAAAAACCGAGTAAAACTCCCGGGCGATTATATTCCATTCGTTATCATCATTTATGAGATTTTTAAATTGAATTCTTTCGGATTCAGGCTGTATCCATTTCCGATCCGGTCCACTCTCACCTGTTGTATCCAGAAGAATGAGCGCCTGGCCTGCCGCGATCTGCTCACCCGTGCGGACAAAAATTTCCTTTACAGTCCCGGATTCCGGGGCCTGGACGATCATCTCCATTTTCATCGCTTCCAGAATCACCAGTAATTGTCCGCTTTCCACCATCTGTCCCGGCTGGACCTGGATAGAGACAACCAGTGCAGGAGAAGGGGCCTTTATCGTACCACCGGATTCCAGTTCAATAAGGTAGGGAATCCCATCAACCTCTACCTGAAGGTCACTCCCCCGGAGAATTGTCTGTATCTGATGATAACACTCTCCTATTTTAAGGAGTGCACCTTGTAATTTACTATTGTATTCCAGGGCGATCACCACATCACCTGATTGGACAAGATAAGAATCAGGTCCCGTCGCCTTTACGAGAAGCCGGTATAATTGGCCGCGGACAGTCATATCGACTTCCATTCCCCTGGAAGCCGGGAGTGTCCGGGGATATCCTGTTCCTATGAGTTGCTGCTTGAAATTGATAAGGTTTTCTTTATCATTTTTTATATATTGTTCTAAAGCGGCAACGATTATTGCGATGTTCCAGTTATTTTTTACTATAATTTCATGGTTTTTCTCCAAAAGTTCTTCGACAAAACGGGTATGAACACCTCCATGCTGAATTTCAGGGCACCTGAGGAGGGCCATAAGAAAAGCATGATTTGTAGTCCCCTTCTCTATTTTAATCTGAAGTTCCTTCAATGCCCGGTGAAGCCGCGCATAGGCTAAATCCCGTGCCGGCCCATAGGCGATGATCTTTGCAACCATGGAATCGAATTCCGCCGGGATAATTGTTTCCTGGGTAATCCCCGAGTCCACACGTACCCCGGGTCCCGCGGGGATTTGAAAATGTAAGACCTTCCCCGGGGAGGGAGTAAAACCCCTGTCCGGGTCTTCCGCGTTTAAACGAACCTCCACGGCAACAGCCTGAGGTATTCTTTTATGTTCCGATAATTTCTTGCCCATAGCCACATCAAGCTGGCCGTGAACAATATCAACCCCGAAAGCCTGTTCGGTAATGGGATGTTCCACCTGAAGGCGTGTATTGACTTCCATAAAATAAAATTGCCTGTCTTTTAAATCGAAGAGGAACTCAACGGTACCTGCGTTTTGATAGCTCGCTGCTTTCAGGAGCCGCATGCTGCAGGCTTCCATATTCTCAATAGTCGCCGGGTCCATATTCGGCGGAGGGGTTTCTTCGATGATTTTCTGATTCCGCCGCTGTATTGAACAATCCCGGACACCAAAGGTGACAACATTTCCAAAGTGATCTGCCAGGGCCTGGACTTCGAGATGCCGTCCTGTTTCCACGACCTGTTCTATGAAAAGCAGGGTATTTCCCGTGACCCGCAAGGTTTCCTCCCGGGCAGATTCAAATTTGGCTTTTAATTCCCGGGGGCTGTTTACCCGGCGGATCCCCCTGCCGCCCCCTGCGAGGGCCGCTTTAATCATACAGGGATATCCGATAGCATCGGCAAAGGCCATTGCTTCTTCCGCGCTTTTTACAGGTCCTTTGCTCCAGGGTGTAACAGGGACATCGTTTGCTTCGGCGAGTTCCTTCGCCGCGATCTTATCACCCAAAAGTGCCACTGATTTGGAGGAAGGACCGATAAAAACAATCCCTTTTTCTTCAAGAAATTCTATAAATGATGCTTCCTCGGATAAAAAACCCCACCCTACCCAGGCAGCGATGCACTCCATAGTATCCATGGCTTCACCTAATTGTTCTCTATTAAGGTAGACATTACGGTCGATAACACCCTTTCCTTTAAGCCGGCTGAAACAAAAGGCCATATCTGCCTGCCGGACAAAGGGGGCTTCTTCTTCCTCGGGAAGATAAAAAGCAACTGTTTTTAACATGGTATTCTGTAGAATATTATATTCCCTCACTGCCCGTACGAACCGGAGAGCTGCTTCGCCCCGGTTTAATATCCCGATATTGCCTTGAGCAGGAAGAATTCGTTTTTCCATATTACCCACCTCGTTTCGTAATAATTGTCATCTTTCACATTACCAGTTGAATTTTAATTCACCCCATTCACTTTTTCCAATACACTTTACGGAATTCAAGGCAAAGGAAGTAGTGAAATTTCAGGATGGAGTGAAAATTTTATAGAGACGGGATATCAATTTTGTATATAATTTCTTAATAGCCACAAAATAACCGTTTTATGCCTTTTAAGACGTAAAAATCCGGAAACAGATAAATATTCACCCCGATTTCATTGTTTCATGGATTTTTATTTACCTTTAACAAAATTACTTTACAGGACGCAATGGAGAGATTCCTGTCCGGAAATTTCGATTTTTAATGAAATAACCAAATAAAGATATTTGCATGAAAAGGAGAAATATAAAAGTAATGAAAACCGTTTTCATTACTTGACACTATATGAAATCATTTATAGAATGTCAATATTGATAATGGTTTTCATTTTCAATATAAATTTTTACAGGAGGTCTTTATGGCTGCTCAGGTTGATAAAGAAAAATGTACAGGATGTGGT
>JAFGRV010000275.1 GCA_016934975.1 Spirochaetales bacterium
ACCCGGTTCCTGAACCGGAGAAAAATCCAGAGTTACTTTACTGGAGTATGAACCATAAAGATCCGGAGGGCATACGCCAGTAAAGAAGATACGGACAAATACCCGGTTCCTGAACCGGAGAAAAATCCAGAGTTACTTTACTGGAGTATGAACCATAGAAACCATTCGGCATACGCCGGTAAAGAAAAAAATAACTCTTTATGATTGTGAAAGAATGAAAAATTTACGAGAAATCCCCTTCAGGGGATTGTTTTTCTTGTTCGGCATAGTACTCACCGTAACCGCATATCCTCTTTTCGGTGATTATCCTGAAATTAAAACATTGACACCGGGAGATCCCCTTTATAAGCAATTACAGGCTGATGTGAGTGCCTATTACCGGGCATCGAGTTCCAATGGGAAGTATCCTTTTCCTGCTTTATCGATATTTCAATATGTTATGGAAAATAATCCTGAAATGGATATCTTCTCTTTGTCTGCACACCTCAACCTTCCATATGATACAATTGCTACCTTAAATCATATAAATAATCCCGGATTTTTTCATTCTCTTCATACCGTTCTTATACCCAACATACCGGGGCTTTTTATTCCGGAAAGACCTGTAAATGAATTGGACCATATAGTGGCAAGCTGGAGAATGCAATCGGAAGAAATCTCACAACAGGTAACAATCAATCGGAGGGATAAAAAGGAAATTTATCTGTTTTTTCCGGGAAAAAGATTTCATCCGGTAGAGCGGGTATATTTTCTGTCTCAAAAGTTTATATTCCCTTTACCCAAAGGACGGATTACATCTGTATTTGGAAGAAGGCAAAGTCCCTTTACCGGACATAAGGAAGTCCATAATGGTATTGATATTGGGGCGAAAGAGGGGAGTGATGTTCTTGCGGCACGTGCCGGAAAAGTGATAAAATGCGGATACGATAAAATATATGGTAATTATGTGCTTATTGCACATGATGAAGGGTATCAATCTTTCTATGGACATTTAAAAGATTTTTATGTACACTTACATATGAAAGTATATTCAGGTATGGTAATTGGACGGGTTGGGACAACCGGACGTTCGACCGGGCCACATCTGCATTTTGAGATTAAGAAAAACGGATCATATAAAGATCCTCTACCTTTTTTTCGATGATGAGAGTGCTGCAATGATTATAAAAAACGGCATAATAACAGGATGTCTTATTTTCTTTTCACTTTTATCTCTCCAGGCAGAGACGATACGGGGTTCTTTTGTCGATAAAATTCAGATTGAAGGTGTGAGTGATTTTAGAAAACAGATAGAGATATCTCCCTCAGAAATTCTTTTATTTTCTCCGGGTGTAAATGCCCGTTTTCTTAAAGGATTTCAACTTGAAATCGTTCTCTCTCATGCACTCAAACAATATGCAGACAGTTTTGCAGTAGAACTGTATTCAGCCGTCGTTACTCAAGACGGATCCGAAGAATATGAAGGAAGGCGCATTCTTTTTGAAGTATTACCCTTTTTAAATAATATATACGTACAAATTCCAATAGGAAAACAAAAAGTAAATACCGAATCTCTCCCCCCCGGTACCTATTCTCCTTCAAAAGCTATTGAAGCAGGTCAGTTTCCCTTATTATTTACCATACAACCGGTCATGAAAGGAGTTCCGGATTCCATACTCTCGAAGAGTTTTTATATTAATATACAGCCTGATGTAGAGAAAAAAGGTCTTTTCGATCTTTCCCTCACAAAACCACCCGGATTCGAAGACGCAGAGTATGAGGTTTTTATTGATGATGAATTATTTGAAAATGGCGGAAAAGAGCATGTTTTTGACGCGGGAATTCATTCTTTAAAAGTATTATCCGAAGTATTCAAAGAAGAAACCACGAGTTTTACCATTGAACCGGGAAAGACGACGAAAGTTGATATAATTCTTGAGAGAAGTATTTCAGTGTTGATAATTGATATTATTAAAGAAGCGGTCATTTTTATTGACGGAGAAAAGGTTGATACCCTCCCCGGAGAGGAAAAACCGCTCACCACAGGGCTTCATTCCATCCTCATCAAGGTAGGTACACAGACGATTACTAAAAAGATTGACATTAAGAGTGGAAAAAGGTATAATATTTCATTAATTTTTGATATAGAAATAAAGGAGAACTAATATTTCCGACACAATAGTCGATAATAACAATGTCGGTGGCCCATATAGTTCCCCTCCCAGTTACTATATTTACACCGACACATTGAGGAATGGCCGGCTCCGTCAGGAGTTGGCCTTTTTTTATGCTCAACTCATTGTGAGATTGTCATTTCCCTCTCCACTAAGTATTTTCCATTATAAGCCGAAATACTGACAAGTCATTTAATTATCAGTATAATCTTGACATTTTTAGTACTTCGTTCTAAAGTAAATCATGAGTTTTTCACGTCAACGAAAGATAGTTGTAGATATTATATTAGGTGTCGCTTTTCTTTTTTCCATAATCATCGGAATTCTCCTTGGGGCTTCCCTTGCAGCGATGAATAATATGGATCTGGAAATTCTTGATCCTAAAGACTCTGCCCTTCCGACCCAGGTATTCGACATTAATGGAAATCTGATAAGTGAATTTTATACGAATGAAAAACGGGAAATCATAGCCCTGGATGAGGTCCCGGATCATTTGATTGATGCGATTATTACCCGTGAAGATCAGGATTTTTACGAACATAACGGATTTAATATAAAAAGAATCATAAGCGCGGCCCTCCATATGCTCGTAGGCCAATACGCCGGGGGAGGCAGTACAATCACCCAGCAAGTTGCCAAAAACAGGCATTGCGACAGGACCGAATTCACCCTGATGAGAAAGCTTGTTGAGCTTTGGTATGCATTTCAGTATGAAAGACAATACACAAAACGTGAGATCTTGGAATTTTATATCAATGAAGTTCCCTTCGGCGGCGGTACAAATGGCGTAGAAGCGGCATCACAATATTACTTTGGGCACTCGGCAAAAGAGATAACCCTTGCAGAATCGGTACTCCTGGCAAATGTCATCGCTGCACCGACCCGGTACTCACCTATACGGAATCCGGATATCGCAAAAAAAAGACAAAAAGAAATACTCGATCAAATGGTTGAAATAGGATATGCAACCCGGGAAGAAGCTGATAGATCCTTTCGGGAATATTGGATTAATTATGATTACACCCGGAGTCCTGCTGCAATTGATTTAAGAAAAGATTCTGCCCCATGGTTTAGCTGGTATGTAAAAAGTCAGCTGGAAGAGATGAACCTGAGCTCCGATGATATTTTTAAAGGAGGTTTAAAGGTTTATACGACCCTTAATCTCGAGTATCAGGCTATCGCCGATAAGATAATGGCAGATGGAGTGGTGAGTGTAAATGAAAAATATAGAGCGATCAACTCAGATAGACAAATCTTTGGAGATAATGTCTTCCTTCCTATCGTAGATCTTCTTTCTCTTACCTTTAATATCCGTGACATCAGAACCGCGGCACGGAAAGAAAAAGTGAAAGCTAAAAATTATTACAGGGAACGTGTCAATTCCCTTGTTGATATGGTTTCTACTATGTTTAATATGGATGACCTTAAAGACTGTGCAATTTCTATTCATAAAAAGGATAAAAAGAGCATAAAAAAGACAGAAGTGGAAGGATCTCTGGTATGTATTGATTCACGTACCGGCTACATCCTCGCGATGGTCGGGGGGTCGGAGTTTAACAGCCGGACTAACTGGTTTAACAGGGCGGTGTATGCCAAAGTACAACCGGGTTCTGCATATAAACCTCTTTATTATTCCGCAGCTATCGATCAGGGGAAAATTAATCCGGCGACAATGCTTGTGGATGCCCCGGTTATTTTCTGGAATGATGATGGAACACCTTATACTCCATTAAACTATAAAGGAAGATGGAACGGACGAGTACTTGCCAGAACTGCATTAGCAAAGTCATTAAATGTACCATCCCTGAAAGTACTTCATGAGATTGGTTTTGACTCGGCCATAAGCCAATCAGCAAGAATGCTCGGTATTACAGATCCCCAGGAAATCGAGTATAATTTCCCGCGGAAATACCCCCTCGGTCTTGGAATTATCCGTGTTTCACCCCTTCAGATGGTTGAAGCTTATGCGACCTTCCCGAACGAGGGAAGGGAAGTCATTCCGATTGCAATTCGTTTTATAGAAGACCGGTACGGTAAGAAAATTCTCGAACCGGAAAAAGAGCTTATTGCCCGGCAGAAAAGATTGGGAGACGGGGTAAGAATTATGAGCCCTCAGGCAGCCTATGTAATGGTTGATATGATGCGAAGTACTGTCGATTTCGGAACCCTGGCCGGAGTGAAACGGTTGTTTAAAAACAGACCAATTGCGGGAAAAACCGGTACAACACAGAATTGGTCGGATGCATGGTCCGTCGGCTATACACCCCAAATGACTGCCGCCGTCTGGTTCGGATTTGATACTCCCGGGAATTCTCTCGGTGTTTCACTAAACGGGGCTGCAATCGCCGGTCCGGTATGGGGGAAATTTATGTATGAAGTGCATAAAAATCTTCCCGTGGAAGAATTTAAACGTCCCGCAACGGGTATTGTAGAGGTGGAGATATGTAGTGTATCAGGATTACTTCCCGACCCGAAAGGATATTGTGGTCATGACGTTATACCTGAGCTTTTTATAAAGGGAACCGAACCAAGAGATTATTGTCACATACATAAAGCGGAAATTCTCCTTAAAGAGTTGCAGCGTGATCATTTACGGGATACCTTACTTTATGATGAACAGCCGATTATCGATCTTTCCAAACCTCTTCAGGATTCTCAAACTGACAAGTCCGAAGAAACAACGGCAGATACGGATACATCCGCTGAAAACAATAATTTTTTGGATGAAGATGAAGAAGAACCTGATTATGAAGATCCAAATGCTGATGTATCCGACTATAATCCGCTTCTGGACGGATAATGTATTCTGTTTTTGAGAAAGCAGATGGGGAAGTAAGTCTATGCAATTATCTATAAATAAAATCAAGATCAAAAAAAGAGTAAGAAAAGATCTCGGCGATCTCACCCCCCTTGTCAATAGTTTGCGAAAATTCGGCCAGTTGAGTCCTATTCTCATTGACCCGGATTATGAACTTATCGCGGGGCATAGACGGTTGGAATCGGCGAAACGCCTCGGATGGAATTCGATAGAAGTTATTGTTGTTCAAGATGAATCGGATCTTCTGAAACTTGAACTGGAACTTGAAGAAAACATACAAAGAAGAAATCTCTCCCCGGACGAAATATCGGACGGAATAAATACAATTCATAGATTAATGAACCCGAATATCTTCATGAAAATTATCAATTTTTTTAAGCGGCTTTTCAAATTATTGTTCGGTAAGAAAAGACGCTGATTTCTCTTCTTTTAATATTTGACATATTACGATAAATGAATCTCTCCATTGATGGTATGGGACAGATATTTACTTTATTTTAAAATTATGTTCACATTATATTATTTCGCT
>JAFGRV010000276.1 GCA_016934975.1 Spirochaetales bacterium
ATACTCACTACGATAACCTTATAGAAAAATACAGAACAAGGAGTACCAGATGAAAATGAACATCAAAGGTGTACTCACCTTTTCCCTGATTTTTCTTCTATTAGCTGCTTGCGATGGGAGCAAACAACTTCCCGATCCACGGCAAATAATTGGAAAGACAAAAAGAGAAATGGATGTATTATACGGGAATACGGCAACAGGATGTCATCTTACCGCATATGATGAGTTTAATACCTTGATTGAGAACTACGGTTATGAGCTGGGAAATAACAAGTTATTAGTTTTTTCTTTAAAAGACAATAGAATCATCAGCTATCATACCACGGAATATAGAGATTCTTTTCCGGATTCTATTATTGGAATGACCCTGGACTCGCTCATAAAAGAATATGGAGAACCCTTTCACCAAGGGTATACGGATAATTTTGATACAAAATTTGTGTTTCGGGCATTTTATAAAGGAAGCAAAAAATGGAGTTGGAAAGAATGGAAAATAATAGGGAATTACCGGTTTTTACTGATTGGCTTTATCGATGGAAAAGTAGGCTGGTGGAGTGGGTATAATTTTAATCCGGGAAAGTTACCTTGAGAGTATTTTATACTGCTTAGATTGCATTGTAAAAACAATATCCTGTTCATTATAGAGGGAGTACGTTGTATGAAAGACAAAGAAATTATTATCAATGATAATCACTTAACGAAAGGATTAATTTTGAAAACAGGGGAAAAATGTACACTTATTCTGCCCACATTTGCAGTGACTTTACAGATTGATCCGGCGGATCCATCTGCAAAAGATGATACATATACTTTATATAGTGTGGATGAAGAATGTTATTTCAATAAAACCCTGACAATTGAAGATGACCAGGTGCAGGGAAATGAATTCCTTGAATTGCATTACTACCCTGTTCGTACAGATAAAAAATATTCTTTATCAATTAATCCGGGTGAAGACGGAGAAATTTACCACATTTTTGAAGATAACACATTATAACAACCGACAGCACAACTGAAATTTCTGAATATTTATAAGTCTTAGTTGTTACAGATAATTAAATATAAAGGATTATTATGAGTACATTAGTACATCTTATGGTGAAAAATACATTTACAAAAAAACCGGTGGATTCAGGTTACCTGTACATTATCAGACAAAAGGGTTCACCATATAAAATTAAAATAAAAGATGGGAAAACCCTTTCACCAGTGGCATGCAGACAAACATATGATATGTTCTATTCATCCACCCAATTAGACTCAAAGGTTCCCTTAATCCCGGAAAAATTTATACAAAAAGTTAATATCGGTCCCCCGCGGACAAAAGAATCTTTATATGAGATTTATGTTAATATCTTCCCTGTCGCTTATGTCAAATTTGAAGTATGGAACCAGGAAAACAATACTTATAAACCCTTGCCTGCTGGTATCGAAGTACTTCTTATGCCGAAACGATATAGCAGAGATGAATTATTAAAAGCTCAAACCGACAGTAATGGCTCAGTAGTCTTTAATATAGAATCGATTGCAGGAGAACTGGCGAAAATAAAAAAACCGGACGTATTTTTTTGTGCAAAAACAGATAATAAAAAAATTAATAACACAATCCTACCGAAAGAATGGTCAACCTATGGGTGGAAAACACCAGACAACAAACCAGGTAATTTTGGTTATGCAGCACTCTACAAAGGCATGGGGAGCGAGTCTGCCCCCTTAATCTACAGGATAGGGGTAGACTTTCACATTAGAATTCTATCGACACCTGCTTCAGCGAATAATCCCAGACGTGGTCTTGAGGATATGCCTTTCAGTATCTGGAGAGGTATTTCTGCGTTAGGCAAAATTTATGAAGGCAAGCTTGATTCACAAGGGGAAGTACATGGAACCTTTTTTGATATAAAACATGATTCAACCTTATACTTCCGGTTGCATTTTGAACTTGAAGATAAAACAATCCATATGAATAAAGCATACGCATATGTTGAACACGGGAAATTAGTTCAAGATTATATATGGGATAGCCTACTTCCGGACCAAGACGGAAGGTTATACAGTATTAATGGAAACTCTTCGTTTGGTACACAATCAAATCCATATATTATACCGACTTCCGTGCCCCAAAGACGAGGAGGATTTGCCATATTAAAATATTATAAAGAGTTATCACTATTTCTTTATTATATGACTAACAAAACATGGAAAGGATTTCCTTCATTAAAATACAGACATTCAGTCGGTAGCTTTGCAGCGATAAAAGGAGTTGTACATCTTGAAACGAGTGATTTACGGCATCGGGGAACTATTCTCCATGAAACCGCTCACCAGGTAATGTGGCATACATTAGACATATCGACGTTGAAAATATTAAGCGAAGGGGCAAAACCAATAGGAGGTATATATAGAAAACATGATAGACCAAGTATTTATAATCCATATCATGCTCTAATTGAAGGGTGGGCTGATTTTTTTGAAAGAATATTCGATATCAATCCTGTTCTTAGAAATTTTCATTTTAAAGATGATTCATCAAAGGCTCATCTGTTACAAACCTATCCCGCGAATACGGGTGAGAGCGTGGAAGGAGCAGTGTCATCAGGATTATGGAGAATTTATAACAGGTTTGTTTTACTTAGAAACAATCCTCGTGCAAGCGGTATTACGGAAAGTACTAATGGCGATATTACTCAGAACAATCCCTGGATTAAAGATAGCAGTTTTATAAAACGGTTTATGAAAATCATATGGCAACCCTTTACAAGCCTGGCTCCTAAATCTGCTCCTACTTCTATAGATTATTTTAATGCCATAAGGAAGGCAAATACAGAAAAATGGCATGAAATGGTGAGCGAATTGAATGAATTAAATATGTACTTGCGAACCCCAAAATTTGCTCGAATTTCTCCTTCCCAAGGTCCAAAGGCCGGAGGACAGAAAATTACTATATCAGGAGATGAATTTGTCGATGGACGTATGGAAGTTCATTTTATTTTGCACAAAATAGTTACTGCCGGCATTCAGAGGGAAAGCTATAGCAAAGGAAAGAATGTAAAAGTAATTAATTCAAAAACCCTTACAGTCATAACTCCTGCAATAAATATTTCCAGTGCCGTTGATGTGAGAATAATTGTAATATCAAACATACCTGAATTTACAGAAAATTTTGTAGTAAAAAAAGATGCGTATACATATACATAGTTATTTCTATAAAATCACGTATCCTCTCTTTCCCCTCACCTCATCAACTCACCTTTTTATCTTTCGCCGGATGGTGACGAATACCAAGCAGGCCATCTATCGAGAGATCCTCATCCAGGTCAGGCCAATGAATTCCGTAACCGGATGGTGAAATCCGGAAATTTTGCCGTTGCATTACTGTTGCATTCAACAATTTTGTTGAATGCTGTGTCAGGGGAAATTTATGGACCTTGCCATCTATCTTAATAATGATATCATCAGCATCAAAATCTATGCTTTCGATATTGTATATCTTATCCATTTCTTTGCTCCTGAAATTTATTCCATTCTTCAACAATATAATCGAAATGATTATATATTATTTTTCTTATTGCGCGTCTTAAACCGGGAGATATATTATAGCTATAAGCTTCCCGGATTTCAAAATTTGCGGGGTCAAGCCAATATTTGCATTCACAGTCGCCTTTCTGGCAATGGATGTGTATGGGCTCCTCTCCTTCATTTGCGTAAAAAAATAATCTCCAACCAAAAATGAACAATACAGTTGGCATTTTTGTCCTTTCTTATAAGAGATTACTATTAATCATAAGGAAAATCAATATTGAAAGAAAACTGATTGTTTATTAAACAACCACCTTCCAATCCGTCACCTCCAGCTTCTGTGAATCAAAATTAATCCCCACCATAAAAACGTCACCATCAACCCTCCTTTCCGTCTTGACTTAAACCCACGAAAAAAGCAATAAATAAATATGGAATACACGATTTTAGGCCGGACAGGCCTCAACGTCACCCGCACCTCCTTCGGAGTGTTGCCCCTTCAACGGGTTCCCATGGAAGAAGCGGTTCTCATTCTTCAATCAGCCTTTAACAGGGGCATCAATTTTTATGATACTGCCCGGGCGTATAGCGATAGCGAAGAAAAAATTGGCCGCGCCCTTTCTCATGTCCGGGAAAAAATCATTATTTCGACGAAGAGTGTGGCTCAAAAAGGTGAGGATCTGCTTAAGGATCTGGAAACCAGTTTGAAAAACCTGAAAACCGATTATATTGATATTTTACAGTTCCACAACCCCCAATTTCTTCCACACACTCAAACCGGGGATTCCATTTATACAGCCGCTGAAAAAGCCAGGGAGCAGGGGAAAATCCGTTTTATCGGAATCACGAATCATTCCCTGAAACTCGCCATTGAAGCCGTGGAATCGGATTTCTACGATACCATGCAATTTCCCTTATCCATGATCTCCTCACAAGAAGACCTTGGCATCATCGATCTCTGTAAAAAGAAAAACATCGGCCTTATCGCCATGAAAGCCCTTTCCGGGGGTCTTATTACGAATGCACCATTGGCCTTCGCTTTTTTACGGCAATTTTCTCACGTGGTTCCCATCTGGGGCATACAAAAAATGAAAGAACTGGACCAGTTACTGGAACTTGATGCAAAGCCCCCGGCAGTCACAGAGAAAATGTCCGCAGAGATAGAAAAAGAGAAAAAAGAGCTGGCGGGGCAATTCTGCCGGGCCTGCGGATACTGCCTTCCCTGTCCCGCGGATATTCCCATCCCCATGGCCGCCCGCATGAGTCTCCTCCTTAACCGGATGCCCTGGGAGCAATTCCTGGAACCACAGTGGCAGGAAAAAATGGCCCGGATTGATGCCTGCACCGAATGTCATCACTGCAAAGATCATTGCCCTTACGGATTGGATACACCGAATTTGTTAAGAGAGAATTATCGTTACTACAGGGAATTTTTAAAAAAGAAAAGTTCCGTGGACCCGGAGAAAATTTAATCTTTATATAAGATTTCTCTGAATCCGCACCCCAAATATTTCTTCCTTTTTCTTCATATTAGGTGCAACCCCAACAGGGTTTACTCTGTCCTAATATATAGAGAGGAAAGCCGACCTAAAAATAGGAAAGCTTTAAATTTTTATTTGTCTCAATAGGGAA
>JAFGRV010000277.1 GCA_016934975.1 Spirochaetales bacterium
AAAAAGACCTGATATAAAAATTTCGAAAATGTAAGAACCAATGATGAAGGATGATTTTATATGACAGATGATGATAACAATTTCGGCACACCCGTTGTTCCGGACCCCCACTACTTACTGAAACTTGCGAGGATGAAAATGCCTTTTGGGAAATATGCAGGCCGCTATCTCGTCGACCTCCCGGAATCCTATGTCATCTGGTTTTCTCATAAAGGATTCCCTCCGGGCGAACTCGGCGACATGCTCCGGGCGGTTCTGGAAATCAAGGCAAATGGACTTGAATATCTCTTTACATCCTTAAAGGGAAACTAATCCGGAATTCCTACATTTATGTAGGTATTTTAAATTAAAAGTACATAAATGTAGGAAAGTAATGTGAACCCCGGGAACCGGATCTGTTACGAATTTATGACTGTTTATCGTTCTGTTTCTTCTTTTTACCGCCACATGTAATTCCTTATATTATAAAGAGATGATAAGTTATTATCCCGGATTTTCCTCACCACCCTGTAAAATTTTCATAAAATTCCCACGGATATCAGGAGGAGTTGGAACAGATATTGCATTTTAGTACCAGTTGTAGTGTGTAAAAGGTATCTATTTTATTTCTGATAGAGAATGTGGAGTAGAAGAAAAAAAGCCCGGAGAGGAGTCATATAAAAATGGATAGTACAAAGATTGATAGTGTTGATATACAGGCAAATGAAACAACTTTTTGCGATGAGGTTGCGGCAGTTCCCGGGGGAGAGCATATACGGATGTGTTTTTCCTGCGGAACCTGTGCCGCGGGATGCCCTGTTACGGAAGTCGAGAAAGATTATAATCCCCGGAAAATTATACGTCAGATACACCTTGGAATGAAAAAAGAGGTGTTGTCTTCTCCTTTGATATGGCTGTGCATGATGTGTTACCGGTGTTATTCCCGGTGTCCCCAGCAGGTTAACTTTACCGACATCATGGGGGCTTTGCGTTTTCTTGCTATTAAAGAGGGGTATGCACCAAAAACCACGGTAAAGCAGAATGATGAGATTGAAATGTTAGCACAAGCCTTACGGCAGAAAATGATAAGAGAATCAGATCAGGAAAAAATAAAACTGATGGAAGAAATAAAGGCAAAGATCGGATGAATAAAACAGCATTAGTAATCGGCGGCGGGATTGCCGGTATTCAAGCCGCACTGGATCTTGGAGAAATGGGGGTAGAGACATTTCTTCTGGATAAAGCCCCGTCTGTCGGCGGCAGGATGGCACAACTTGATAAAACCTTTCCAACGAATGATTGTGCCATGTGTATTCTTTCTCCAAAACTTGTGGAAGTGGGAAGTCATCCACATATACACATTCTCACTCATTCGGAAGTCACAAGCATTTCCGGATCTCCTCCCGCGTTTACTGTCACGGTTCTCAAAAAACCGCGATATATCAAGGAAGATTTGTGCACCGGGTGCGGGGTTTGTACGACAAAATGTCCCACAAAAATACCCGACCCGTATAATAAGGGCTTAAGCGATACGAAATGTATCAGCATTCCGTTTCCCCAGGCGATTCCGGCGATTCCTGTTTTGCATAAAGATTCCTGCAGGTATTTTAAGACCGGAAAATGCCGGGTCTGCGAAAAATTCTGCGAAATGAAAGCCATCGATTTTAATCAAAAAGATGAGATCATTGAACTGGAAGTCGGTTCGATTATCATAGCCAGCGGAACCAGGGAGTTTGACGGGACCCTGAAAGGGGAATATGGCTATAAAATTTATCCGAATGTTATTTCAAGTATCGAGTATGAGAGAATATTAAGTGCCTCGGGTCCGACAGGGGGGCATATTACGCGTCCGTCGGACAATAAAGAACCCAGGCGGATCGCCATCATCCAATGTGTCGGATCACGGGATGTAGGCGCGGGAAATGATCATTGCTCTGCCGTATGCTGTATGCAGGCTGCGAAAGACGCGATTATTACCAGTGAACATCTCCCGGATGCTCAGGCTACTATTTTTTCCATGGATATCCGTGCGTATGGTAAAGAGTTTGATAAATTTATCGACAGGGCAAAAGACGAATATAAAACACGTTTTATACGGGGAAGAATAGCCTCCATAGAAAACGATCCTTTAACTGATAATCTGGTTGTTCATTATGGTAATGGAAAGGGGAGTACAAAAAAAGAAGAGTTTGATCTCGTTGTTATCTCACTCGGTCTTGAGCCCACGGAATCTTCACAATTATTGGCCAGGAATTCCGGAATTACCACCGATCCCCGTGGATTTATCAAACCCTCCCCCTTTTCCCCGGTTTCATCAAATATACCGGGTATATTTATCTGCGGGAGTGTTTCCGGACCAAAGGATATTCCCGAATCAGTGATCGAAGCGAGCGGTGCGGCATCCGCCGCCGCGGTTTTTCAGCATCAGAATACAATCAAGGATGTCACCATCGAGTATCCCGGAGAAATTGATATCCGGGGAACGGTTCCCAGGGTTGGTGTTTTTATCTGCCGTTGTGGAATAAATATCGCTTCTACGGTGAATGTTCCGCAGGTTGTCGCGTACGCGAGTACCTTGAAAGGGGTTGAATATGCCCGGGAACTTTTATTTTCATGTTCCCAGGATTCTCAAAAGCTCATTAAACAGGCTATTAAAGATAAAAATCTGAACCGCCTTGTTGTTGCCGCATGTACACCCCGTACTCATGAACCCCTTTTCCAGCGCACATTAAAGGAAGCAGGGGTCAATCCTTATCTTTTTGAATTCGCGAATATCAGGGAGCAATGCTCCTGGGTTCATCAAAAAGAACCGGAAAAAGCAACTCATAAGGCTATGGACCTCGTGAGAAACGCCGTCGGAAATGTCAGGCTTGCGGAACCGCTGTATCAGAAGAAATTGGATGTTCATAAAGGAGCATTAATTATCGGCGGGGGTATTGCGGGAATGACAGCTGCTTTAGATCTCGCGGAGAGCGGATACCAGGTGCATCTTGTGGAAAAAGAGAAAGTCCTCGGGGGAAATTTACGGCATGTCACGAGGATGTTAAGCGGGGAGGAGACCCTTCCCCTTCTCACTGAAATGGAAGAGAAAGTAAATAATCATTCCGGCATTACTCTTCATGTTGAAAGCACTATTAAAGAGATTAACGGGTATGTTGGAAATTTTAAAACAACATTACATAACACCCCCGGGGAAATAAATCATGGGGTAACGATTATTGCCACCGGTGGTGTTGAAAATAAGCCGGACGAGTATCTCTATAATAACGATAAAAAGGTTGTCACCCAGCGTGAGCTGGAAGAACAACTGGACCAGTCGTCTGCCAAAGCGTTATCCGGGGTAAAGACAATTGTCATGATTCAGTGTGTCGGTTCCCGGGAGAGCGGCCGGCAGTATTGCAGCAGGGTATGCTGTTCCAATGCCATAAAAAACGCCATCAGAATAAAGGATATAAATCCGGAGATAAATATTTTCATTCTGTTCCGGGATATACGGACATACGGACTTAAAGAGCGCTATTACAGGTTGGCCCGTTCAAAAAAGATTATGTTTTTGCGGTATGAAAAAGAAGCAAAACCGGTGGTGATAAAAAACGGGAACCGCCTGGAAGTAAAGATGAAAGATCTTATCTTGCAGGAGACATTAACATTTCATCCGGATCTCCTTGTCTTAAGCAGCGGTATTCTTCCCAATCCCGGCAATAAGGAACTGTCTCAATTCTTAAAGGTTCCTTTGAATGGGGACGGCTTTTTCCTCGAAGCTCATGTAAAATTAAGGCCTGTTGATTTTGCCACGGAAGGTGTTTTTGTCTGCGGCCTGGCCCATTATCCGAAAGATGTCTCTGAAACGATCGCCCAGGCACGGGCGGCTGCCGGAAGAGCAGCAACAATACTGAATAAAGACCGTATAGAAGCCGAAGGAAAGGTTTCAAGTATCAGAGAGGAGCGGTGTAATGGCTGTGAAACCTGTATAAAGGTGTGTGCGTATAACGCCATTACCCTGGATGATGAAAAAAATATCGCAAAGATTAATGAAGCCCTCTGTAAGGGATGCGGTGTGTGCGCCGCGACCTGTAGATCCGGGGCCATCGATCTTAAGGGATTTAAAAACGAACAAATACTTAATGCCTTAAAGGTGATGTAAATTTTATGAGGATACGATGACAAAAAACGAAGATTACGAACCGAAAATAATTGCATTTCTCTGTAACTGGTGTTCTTATGCAGGGGCCGATCTCGCCGGGGTGAGCCGGTATCAATATGCTTCTAATGTACGGATTATCCGTGTTCCCTGTTCCGGGAGAATTAATCCGCTTTTTATCATAAAGGCTTTACAGGAAGGCGCGGACGGGGTCCTGGTTTCGGGATGCCATCCGGGAGATTGTCATTATATCAGCGGGAACCTGGTTGCCAGACGAAAATTTGCCTTATTAAAAAATTACCTTGCATTTATTGGTATTGAACCGGAAAGAGTGCATTTTTCCTGGGTTTCAGCCTCGGAAGGGAACAGGTTTGCATCACTTATCGATGACGTTGTTGCCTCGGTAAAGAGATTGAAACCAATAAAGAAACTGGAGAAAAAGGAGTATACCACTGTACATGCGTAAACAGCAGGCTGAACTTATAGATATTATTAAAAAACTCTTTAGAGATAAAAAGATCTCTCAGGTTATCGGGTATGAAAAGGGAACTATGCCATTTACCACCAGACCGCGTTTTATAAAAAGTGAAAAAGAGGCGGATCTTCTGGTCTGGAATTCTTTTTGTACCAATAATGTGGCCGTTTATCTTCCGGAATTGGGCAAAAAGCTTAAACGAGAATCAAGGAAACCGGGCGAAGCAGTGACTGCAATTGTCGCGAAAGGCTGCGACGCCCGTTCCATCGTTTCTCTGTTAGTGGAGAATCAGGTTAAAACGGAAGATATCCATGTTATCGGGATGCCTTGTACGGGGATGGTCGACCTCAAAAAAATAAAGGCATTCACGAAAGATGACCCTGCCGCGGCATGCGAAGAAACCGATGACGGGATGCTGAAAATAAAGACAAAAAGCAATAAGATTATCGAGGTTAAAAAAGAAGATTTCATTGCGGAAGGGTGTGCCGAATGCAAGTATCCTGTGGCGGAGTTTCCCGATACCCTTGTGCCGGGCAAAGCGAGAGATGCTGCATCCGTCAGCTATAAAAACCTGGATGAGTTTGAATCGAAAACCGCGGATGAGAGGTGGCAGGTTTTTAAAGATGAATTTTCAAAGTGTATCCGGTGTTATGCGTGCAGACAGGCATGTCCGAACTGCTATTGCAGCGACTGCTTTGCCGTCCGGACAAAACCGGAATGGATAGGTCAGAGTGATGAAATGACAGATGTTATGGTTTACCACATCGGACGTATCTTTCATCAGGCGGGAAGATGTGTCGGATGTGACGCCTGCGTACGGGCGTGTCCCATGAACATAGATTTACGGTTGTTTACACAAAAAATGGTAAAAGACGTGGAGGAGATGTTTCAATTTGTACCCGGATTGTCCAAAGATACGGATCCTCCGTTATGTACATTTCAACAGGACGATAGTGATTGTTTCATAACGGAACCGTCACCTTAAATTGCAATATTATCCGGATCTTGAAGGGTTCCTTATAAGAACCGGTATAGTATCTTCCTACAGAACATGTTTGACTGTCCCCTTGTTGTTAACAAGGGGACAGGACAACATGGTTGAGGTGATTAACGAAATTGTTTTCTGATTTTGCGATCGGGAATGTATTGATAAACATTATTGAGTTGAGAAGGTTTGAGGTGAATATAATGACTGGGAAAGTAATAAAAAAAGCGGATTTTAAGCGACTCATCGAGGCGATTCGAAAAGACAATAAAAAAGTGTATGGACCTGTTAAAAATGAAGATAGTGTGTCTCTCTCCGGACTGACGTCAACTTCGGAGATTGTTTTTGATTATACCATGAGCGCATTGCCGGGAAAACGCCTGTTTTTCCCCCAGACGGAACTTATGTTTACCTTTCAAGATAATCAAAATGCACCGGAGCAGAGAACGAACTCGGAGAAGCCCGCGGACCCGGAGCAGAAAGAATTATCTGAAAACGGTTTTATCGTCTTCGGGCTACGACCATGTGATGTTCTTGCTCTTACCTACCTGGATAAAGTTTTCGCAAACGAGGAATGCATCGATCCTTATTATGCTGCACGGCGTTACAATTCTCTCATCATTTCCTTTGCCTGCCCGACAATGACTGACACCTGTTTCTGTACATCAATAAACGGAAGTCCTGTGGGGAGCGAAGGATCGGATATCATGGTCTATGATCTCGGTGAAAGTCTCTTCTTTTCGCCGGTTTCGGAAGCGGGAAATGATTTTATCGAGGGCTATTCTCATATTTTTAATGAGCCTGATGAAAGTGAGATTAAGAAGAAAGAAGACTTTATCGCTTTCGCAATGAGGGACGCAATAAGCAATACGGAAAAAATAGGGGATAGTGATGGTTCCGGTATCGAAGCTGTAAACACCATTCAAAGTCAGGTTTGGGGATCAATAGCGGAACGGTGTCTGGGGTGCGGCGTATGCACCTATGTATGTCCGACTTGCCACTGCTTTGCGATACGTGACGAGAAGATGGCTCAAAAAATCAATCGAATCCGGATAAATGATTCCTGCATGTTCCCCGGGTTTACATCGGAAGTATCGGGGCATAATCCCAGGAATAATAAAAGTTCCAGGATGAGACAACGGATCATGCATAAATTTGATTATACTGTAAAAAATTTTAATGAAATATTCTGTGTCGGCTGCGGCCGCTGTATTCAAAATTGCCCGGCTAACGTCGATATACGGGAGATTATACTGACAATTAATAAATTGTCAGTATTCCCGATTATAGTGAGTTCGTAAAATTATGATAATAGAAGTAATTAATTACATAGTTACAATGAAAGAGAATAATAAACTCAAAATAGTGGAGTATATATTAAAAAGAGAGGTTGTTCATGCAATGTAAAACCTGCAAAAATCCATATATCCCGAAAACAGTTGCAATACATAAAATTACCATAGAAAATGATTCTAAAGATCTTAAAACATTTACTTTGGAATTCCAAAATAAAAAAGATGATGACGATTTTTCTTATCGTTGCGGTCAATTTGCCATGATTTCGGTTCCCGGGGCAGGTGAATGTCCCGTCGGTATCGCATCTTCTCCACTGGACAAAGGATTCCTGGAGTTTACTGTTAAAAAATACCCTCATGGGGTCGTCACATCAGCCTTGCATAATCTAAGTAAAGGTGAGTTTATCGGTGTAAGAGGGCCGTATGGGAATTCATTTCCTCTCGACGAAATGAATGGAAAAAATATTGTTATTGTGGGGGGCGGATTCGCTTTTACCACCTTGCGGTCTGTTTTAAGGTTTATTCTCCATGAAGATAATAGATCCCGGTTTAAATCGATAACTGTTATTTATGGTGCGCGGAATCCCGGGGAATTATTGTATAAGTCCGAACTCACGGAGTGGTTAAAGCGAAAGGATATGACCACCTATATCACTGTCGATAAAGGTGATGAAACATGGAACGGTCTTGTGGGATTTGTCCCGGATATTTTAAAGCAAAAAGCACCTGTTTCACAGAATACAGCCGCATTGGTGTGCGGTCCGCCGATCATGCTTAAGTTTACCATACCTGTTCTGTGCGAGCTTGGATTCAGTGAAGATGCAATCTATACATCTCTTGAAAGAAAGATGAGCTGCGGAATCGGGAAATGCGGTAAGTGTAATATAGAAGATAAATATATATGTAAGGACGGTCCCGTTTTTACATATAAAGAAATATCAACCTATCCGTAAGGAACCGGCTGAAAAGCTGTGAGATTCTCCTTTTGGATGGGAAAGAAAGGAAGATACTATGATAAAACATGAATGTTCGGATGCGATTGTGTACATATGTCACAATTGTATTCCCGAGGCGGAAAGCGTTGTGCGTCAATGGACTCAGGAGGGAGTTCATGTACAGGTAAGAACTCTTCCCTGTACGGGAAAAATTAATACCCAGTACATTTTCCATGCACTGGAAGGCGGCTGCCGGGGAGTTTGTGTTGTTGCCTGTCCCCCCGGGGAGTGCAAACTTTCACAGGGTAATTACAGGGCGCAAATGCGTGTTAACACTGTTAAACGATTGCTCGATGAAATCGGGCTGGAACCCCAGCGTGCCGAACTTATCCATTTTTCCAAAGATGAAAAACGGGAAGACCTTGATAGACTCCTTAGTGAGGTCATATCACGGTTCAGCAGCCTGGGAGAGAGTCCGGTTCTCCTGAAAAAAGAAGCGGAAGCTGTAAATTAGGGCCGTTAAAAAATAATTTTTTTAGTGATAATTTTATAAATGCCTGATGTACTAATCAGGACGGTATTTCCAATTGAAATAAGTTTTTCATTTCCTTTCGCTATAAGTATTTACGGAAAATACTATAGTGACAGGAAATGTCAAACTTTAAACAATTGAGTATATAAGTAAAGGTGTTGATGATGCTAACAGAACTACAAAAGAGAATAAAGAACGGAAAAACGATTCTTATTTCTGAAATCAAACCTCCCCGCAACGGGGACCCTGAAACGCTTAAAAATATTGCTTATGAATATGCGGGAAAAGTATGCGCCCTGGGACTCTCTGACAATCGAGATGACATATCCATGTCTGCAATGGCTGCATCTTCCATAGTCGCACAGGCAGGAATTGAACCCATAATGCATATGATTACAAGGGATAAAAACCGGATCGCCCTGGTATCGGATTTTCTCGGTGCCCAGGCGCTTGGTATCAACAACGTGCTTTTAACAAGCGGTACTCATCAGAGTTTAGGTGCCAACAAAACCGTGAAGAATGTCTTTGATATTGATTCCATACAGCTCATCACGACCATCGCCGGCTTATCCAAAGACGAAAATATTCTCGGTCCCGGCAAAATTAAAGGTATAAATTCGGTTTGTATCGGAGCAGCGGCAGATCCATTCGCGGACCCAATTGAACTTCAGATAATGAAACTTGCAAAAAAAATTGACGCGGGTGCGGAATTTGTGATTACAAAACCGGTGTTCTCGGTAGAAGGGTTCAAAGTCTGGTGGGAAAAGGTTTGTGCCAAAGGGTTACAGGAAAAAGCCGCAATTATCGCAGGAATAAAGATTTGCACCGGAAGTGATGTGATGAAAAAACTGGCGGAAAGCCGCCCGGATCCTAAAATACCCGAAGTGTTATTATCAAAGATGAGTTCTCTTACCGGTAAATCGGAAATGCGTGAACAGGGAATCAGGATTGCCCTTGATATAATAAAGGAGCTTTCTCTGTTAAAGGGATTGCGCGGTTTTGAGATAAATTGTGAAGAAGACCCTGATGCAGTCATAGACGTCATTAATCAATCTGCATTAGCAGAAAACGGATTGGAGAATTAATACCTATGCCAAAGAAATATTCTATTCATCCCCATCCCGCACCCCCGCGATTTCGCCCCATCGGAATGCTCGGTATAGTCGATTGGCGTGAAGATTGTTCGAGTTGCCATAATTGTGTAAAACGCAATTGTGTTTATGATCTCTATTCGGAAGAGAAGGAAATTCTCCATGATGAGTTCGGTTTTCTTGATTACATATATCAATGTAAAGGATGTTTAGTCTGTATTCAAAATTGCACAAAAAATATTCTTACCCGTGTTGTAAACCCGGAATACAGGAAATTAGGAGACACGTATTATACCCCGGAAATTATTTTATCAACCTGGTATCAATCAGAAACAGGACGGATCCCCGTCTCCGGAAGCGGGTATGGAGGAAAATTCAGCGGGGAAGGGTTTGATTCAATGTGGACGGATATGTCGGAAATCGTCCGGCCTACCCGTGATGGAATTCACGGCCGGGAATATATAAATACCGGCGTGGAAATCGGCCGTAAATTAAAAGCCCTTGCTTTCGAATCAGGTCAATTGACTAAAACTCCCCCCCCGCGCATCGAGAGTCCGATCCCCTTGATGTTTGACATTTTACCTGAAAACTGGCAGAGAGGCCCCGTCTTGCATTCGGTCATTAAATCGGGAAAACAGATGGGGCTTTATACAATTGTCAGGTTTAAAAATATTACGGAAAACATGTCGATTAAAGATGATAATATCGTCCCCTTTATCGAAGCGGAAGATACAATAGATATCCGGCAAGTGAAACATGCCAAAATGGTCATGATTTCGTATGGCGATGAAGTCTTTAAGCAAAAAGATATCCTGAAGAAAGAAAATCCGGAGCAAATTGTAGCCATAAGAATAGCCGCCAACCCGGAAGTCGCCGGCCGGATTGTTG
>JAFGRV010000278.1 GCA_016934975.1 Spirochaetales bacterium
AGTTGAATTCCTATAGTAATTTTAAAAGGTGTCTTTCTTTTCTTTTTTAATAAAAAAGAAAATGAAGTCTTGACAATTTTGAATTAAATCTATACATTAACAATTCTTATAGGCCTTCGTAGCTCAGCCGGTAGAGCACCTCCATGGTAAGGAGGGGGTCATCGGTTCAAATCCGATCGAAGGCTTAAAAAAATTTGATTTCTCTATTGACATTTTGTTGGTATATTTTATATAGTTGAAAACCAACAAGAGAGGAGTAGTATGCTATGGCTAAAGGAAAAGCGAAAGCTGTTGAACTCATTGCGTTAAAATGTAGTGAATGTAAAAGACGAAATTATACAACGAGTAAAAACAAGAGGAACATTCAGGGGAAACTTGAATTTAAAAAGTATTGTAAATTCGATAAGAAACATACACTCCATAAGGAATCAAAAATAAAATAGACCAGAGGCGGCCTATTTTACTGCGAATAAATGTGACAAAAGCGTTTGGATGTAATTGGAAGATTTCTGTGCAGTAAAAGTGTATTCTACTTAGGCCAGTAGCTCTAACTGGCAGAGCGCCGGTCTCCAAAACCGGATGTTGCAGGTTCGAATCCTGCCTGGCCTGGTTTTTTAATATGGCAGGAGAGGTAAATGAATAAATTAATTAAGTTTATTAGGGAAAGTTATGCAGAACTAAGGAAGGTAATATGGCCAACCAAAGATGAGGTGGCATCGTCCACAAAAGTTGTTATTGTATCAGTGTTCATTATTGCCTTAATTCTTGGTTTTGTGGATATTATTCTTTTCAGAGTTTTAAATTTAGTATTTTAAGCAGGTGGATATGGCAAAAGGATGGTTTGTTATCCATGCCTATTCGGGGCAGGAAAATAAAGTAGAGAGACAGATAAGAAAGCTCATTGAAACAGGTGAGCTTGGTAGTAATATATATGATGTGAAAGTTCCGTCAGAAGAGATTGTCGAAATAAAAGATGGTAAGAAGAGGTCGATTACAAAAAAGTTTTTACCGGGCTATGTTCTTGTGGAGATGGACCTTCCTAATATAGGATGGAAGGATATCTGTGCAACAATTATAAAAATCCCCGGTGTAACAGGATTTGTCGGTTCAAACAGGAATCAGAAACCGACTCCGATACAACAGGAAGAAGCAAAAGTTATCTTGCAGAAAATAGGGGAAATAAAATCCGAACGGATTTCAAAGCCCAAGATGGATTTTTCTGTTGGAGAAATTGTGCGGATTGTCGACGGGCCTTTTAACAGTTTTACCGGTAATATAGAAGAAGTTAACTTTGAAAAAGGAAAACTAAGGGTAATGGTCGGAATTTTTGGAAGAGCGACTCCTGTTGAATTGGAATTTATACAGGTAGAGAAAATATAAAACTGGAATAGGAAAGACTATACAGGTAAAATTTTGTAGGAAGTATATTGGAGAATTGAGATGGCAAAAAAGAAGATAAAAACTATAATTAAATTACAGGTTCCTGCCGGAAAAGCAACTCCCGCACCACCGGTCGGACCGGCATTAGGTCCCCATGGGGTCAGTGCACCGACATTCGTGAAGCAGTTTAATGATAGAACGAAGAAGTTGGAAGAGGGTTTAACAATACCTGTTGTCATCACTGTATATCAGGATAAGAGTTTCACTTTTATTACTAAGACGCCTCCGGCTGCCGTACTCATTAAAAAAGCCTGTAAAATTGAAAAGGGTTCTTCAGAGCCCAATAAAGAAAAAGTAGCAACAATCACCAGAAAACAACTGGAAGAAATTGCAACCCAGAAAATGCCGGATCTTAATGCGAATGATCTTGCCGCCGGTGTGAAAATTATCGCAGGTACGGCGCGTAGTATGGGCGTGATTGCAGATATTTAATATACTGATAAACAGCTGTGTTACAACATACGAATATAATGATTTGTTGATTTTTTCTACTATATATAAAAATGTAGTTGAAGGAATCAAGAAAATGACAACTTGATGTTAATGGAGAATATAATGACTAGAGGAAAGAAATACAGAGAAGCAATTAAGAAATGTGATAGAACCGTACAATATACTTTGGATGCTGCGGTTAAAGGGATTAAGGAAGTCGCGTTTGCTAAATTCGATGAAACAATTGATATTTCATTTAAGCTTAATCTCCGCAAAGGTGTGTCTATACGGGATACGGTTGTTTTAGAACATCAGTTTGGAAAAGAGAAGAAAATCCTTGTTTTTGCAAAAGGTGAAAAAGCGGAAGAAGCAAAAAGCGCCGGAGCAACATATATCGGGGATGCTGATCTTATCGAGAAGATTAAGGGTGGTTGGCTTGATTTTGATGTTGCTGTTGCTACGCCGGATATGATGAAGGATGTCGGAAAGCTTGGACCGATACTCGGCCGTCGTGGACTTATGCCGAATCCAAAGACACAAACAGTAACTTTTGATATAAAAGGCGCGATCTCTGAGCTTAAAAAAGGAAGAATGGAATTCCGCGCTGATAAAACCGGAGTTGTTCATTTGGCGATCGGAAAAGTGTCGATGGATCCCGAAAAGATAGTCGAAAATGCACAAGTTGTTATACAAGAACTAAAAAAGAAAAAACCTGCAGATTTTAAAGGTGAGTTTATTAAGTCTATTGCTCTTGCTTCAACAATGGGACCGGGCTTCAAATTGGCGGTCAAAGAGTTACTCTCTTAAGATATGTTTGAAATGTAATGGGTAGACAAAAATAACGATATTTTAATGTTAGATATTGATATAATATAGGCTGTTAATAACCTTTATTGTAGAGGAGTGATAGCATGATAGCGTTGTATGTGGCGAAATGATGTTATTGGACAGCTTTGTTTAACCTTTGTAACCAAAGGAGGTTGCGGGACAACCTCAAAGAGTTAATAAAACTCGTAAGGAGTACACATGAGTGAGAAAACACAGAAAATACAGCAATACAAAACTGATGCGGTAAATGCCATAAAGAAATCAATAGAAACGTATAGTGATTTCATCTTAACTGATTTTCGCGGTTTGAATGTTGAAAAAATTACTGAACTGAGAAATAAGCTTAAAAGTCAGGATTCAATTTTAAAGATTGTTAAGAATAATTTTACTCGCATTGCTCTTTCCGATATAAAATATCCCGATATTTCCAATATTCTATTCGGACCTACTGCGCTGGCACTTATAAAAAATGACAGCGGACAAGTTGCACGAATTCTCTTTGATTATGCAAAGAGTGAATCGATCAGCGTGAAAGGTGGTATTATTGACGGCCGTGTTATGTCAAGAGATGATGTAGAGGCTTTGTCAAAACTCCCCGGGAAAAATCAGCTCATATCGATGCTTATGAGTGCAATGACAGGACCTGTCAGAAATATGATGTATGCGATGAATGGGGTTACTCAAAAACTTGTGCGTACCCTTAAAGCTGTAGAAGAAAAAAAAGCTAAAGAATAAAGGCTGCTACAGGATATAGTGAATACTTATACGCAATTTTCTTGCGTGTATTATAACAAGCTTCTTGGGTGATTTTAGGTGTTTAAATGGACCATGAGATGGAACATAAAAAACTTTTTGAAATCAGCCAGTTGTAATCATGCAATAAAGAAATGTATAAGAAATTATTTTCCTAAAAAAGCCGGATTGAATATAATGTATGAGGAGAAATAATATGGCAACATTAACGAAAGATCAAATTTTAGATGCAATTGCAGGCATGACTGTTTTAGAGGTATCAGAACTCGTAAAAGCGATGGAGGAAAAGTTTGGCGTTACTGCTGCTGCTCCTGTAGCGATGGTTGCGGGCGGAGTCGGACAGGGTGGCGGTGCAGCTGCTGAAGAAACCGAAGAACAGACAGAGTTTTCAGTAATTTTAAAGGGTTTTGCAGATGGTAAAAAGATTCCTGTCATTAAAGAAGTAAAAGCAGTTACCGGATTAGGACTCAAAGAAGCAAAGGAACTTGTTGAAGCAGGCGACAAACCTATTAAGGAAGAAATCCCTAAGGATGAAGCTGAAAAAATTAAGGAACGAATTGAGGCAGCCGGGGGTGTCGTAGAGATTAAATAGTTCATTTTGAGTATATTGAGAGGACAAGTGCGTTCCGTAATAATTATAAGAACGATTAAAAATTTTTACTCTGATAGCCACAGGTGTAACTATACATCTGTGGCTCATATTTGATAGGGAGGTTCAATGGTCCCGAAAACGGATAAACGAATAGATAGAATCTATTTAGGAAAAGAATATAAAGATGTTATGGCGATTCCTCATCTTATTGAAATTCAATTACAATCATATGAGAATTTCCTTCAAAGGAATAGGTTATTGGATGGGGAAAAACCGGTAAGGGAGGGTCTTGAATCTGTTTTCCAATCTACGTTCCCTATAGAAAGTCCGAATGGCGAGCTTGTATTAGAGTACTGTGGATATGCCCTGAATGAGGAAGGTGTCAAGTTTTCCGAATTTGAATGTAAGGAAAAGGGTCTTACTCATTCAATCCCGGTTAAGGCTAAGATTAACTTACTTTTTCTCCAGACAGGCGAAATCAGGCAGAAAGAGATCTATATGGGAGATATCCCTCTCATGACAAATAGAGGCACTTTTATTATAAATGGCGCAGAGAGGGTTGTTGTTAGCCAGATTCACCGTTCCCCCGGTGTTATCTTTTCTGATGATAAAGGCATTTATTCTTCACGGATAATACCATACAAAGGTTCGTGGCTTGAATTCGAAATAGATAAAAAGAGGGAACTTGTTTATACGAAGATCGACCGTAAAAAGAAAATACTTATCACCATGTTTCTTCGTGCGCTGGGATATGATACCAGAGAGAAAATAATCGAACTATTTTATAAATTGAAAGTCATTAAAATAACCGAATCCCGTGAAGATAAAGAATCCCTGGTGGGTAAAGTGTTTGCAAAAGAAGTTTTCGTTGAAAATGAAGCGGGGAGAAAAAAACTTTACAGGGCCGGTGAGAAAATTCATCCCCATGATGTCGAGGAACTTCTTCATCAGGGAATAACTGAAATAGAAATTATTGATTTTGATCACCCTGAGTCACTTCATTCGGAAATATTCCTGACCTGTTTTGAACGTGAGGAAATGAAGATCGTAAAAGACGATCCGACAAAAGATGAACCGACAAAAGAAGATGCTATTTCCCATGTTTATTCTCATATCATGCCCGGTGAGCCGATCACTATAGAAAGCGCGGAAAAAGATCTTCATTCAATGTTCTTTTCCTCCCGTCGATATAATCTTGGACGAGTCGGAAGATATAAACTCAATAAAAAGTTTGATTATAAAGATCAGGACGATCTCAATACTCTTAAAAAGGAAGATATAATTAATACTATCAATTTCCTTATTAAGGTATACATCGGTGAAGCGAATGTCGATGATATTGACCATCTTGGAAACAGACGAATTCGTTCGGTGGGAGAGTTGCTTGCAAATCAATTAAAGACGGCTTTCGCAAGAATGGAGCGAATTGCCAAAGAAAGAATGACCCTGAAAGAGATTGAAACAATTAAACCTCAGGATCTTATTTCTATTAAGCCTATAGTGACAAGTATTAAAGAATTTTTCGGTTCTTCCCAACTCTCGCAATTTATGGATCAGGTAAATCCGCTCTCGGAATTAACCCATAAGCGGCGGCTCAATGCTCTTGGTCCGGGTGGACTTTCCCGGGACAGGGCTGGATTTGAGGTCCGGGATGTTCATTATACACATTATGGAAGAATGTGTCCTATTGAAACGCCTGAAGGTCCCAATATCGGACTTATCGTTAGTCTTGCAAATTACACACGGGTAAATGAATATGGATTCCTGGAAACGCCGTACAGAAAAGTTATAGACGGAAAAGCAAGAAGCCAGATTGAATATCTCTCTGCAATGGATGAAGAGAAATATTTTATTGCACAGGCAAATGCCCCCATTGATGAAGAAGGAAACTTTTTGGAAACACTCGTTCCTGTGAGGAAGGGCGGGGATTATACCACACGAACTCCTGCGGCGATTGAGTATATGGACGTATCGCCGAAGCAGGTTGTATCTGTCTCCGCTTCTTTAATTCCTTTTTTAGAGCATGATGATGCAAACAGAGCATTGATGGGATCTAATATGCAGCGACAGGCAGTACCCCTGTTGCGGCCCGAAGCTCCACTGGTAGGAACAGGAATGGAAGGAAAAACTGCGTATGATTCGGGAGTAATGGTCATTGCAAAACGGGCCGGAGTTGTTTCTTATGTGAAGGCGGACGAAATACATATAAAACCGGATGATGCCAAAACAGAAGATGAAGTAGATTTCTACAGGCTTTTTAAATTTAAAAGGACAAATCAAGATACTTGTTTTAACCACAGACCGATAGTCAAACAAGGTCAGCGGATAGAAGCCGGACAGGTTATTGCAGACGGACCTGCTACTGAAAATGGCGAACTCGCCCTCGGGCGAAATGTCCTTGTGGCATTTATGCCCTGGAACGGGTATAACTATGAGGATGCCATATTGATATCGGAAAGAGTCGTAAAAGACGATATTTTTACATCAATTCATATAAAAGAATTTTCTGTTGATGTCAGAGAGACAAAATTAGGACCTGAGAAAATTACCCGGGATATTCCTAATACAAGTGAAAAATCCTTTGATCAGCTTGATGAAGAGGGGATTATCAGGATCGGTGCCAAAGTGAAATCGGGATTTATTCTGGTTGGAAAAGTAACCCCGAAGAGTGAGACTGATTCAACACCTGAGTTCAAGCTCCTTAATTCTATCTTTGGTGAAAAAGCAAAAGAAGTCAGGGATACATCATTAAAAGTACCTCATGGAGTAGAAGGTACTATTATCGATGTGCATCGACTCCGCAGGGCAGACGGTGATGATCTGGATCCCGGAGTGATCGAGGTTGTAAAAGTCCTCATCGCGACAAAAAGGAAATTACAGGAAGGTGATAAAATGGCGGGGCGGCATGGAAATAAAGGTGTTATTGCCCGTGTTCTCCCGGAAGAAGATATGCCCTTTACGGCAGATGGAAAGCCTATCGATCTGGTTCTTAATCCTCTGGGTGTACCTTCCCGTATGAATCTTGGTCAGATTCTGGAAACAGAACTCGGGTGGGCTGCAAAGGAGCTTAATGAATATTATGCGACTCCTGTTTTCCAGTCTGCGACAAATGAGATGATTGAAAAGAAATTACAGGAAGCAGGTCTGCCTGCGAATTCAAAGATCACTCTCTATGATGGTCATACCGGAGAGCCTTTTGAAAATCCGATTAATGTCGGATATATTTATATGTTAAAATTACATCATCTTGTGGATGATAAAATCCATGCAAGGTCAACAGGGCCTTATTCCTTAGTGACACAACAGCCCCTCGGTGGTAAGGCTCAATTCGGAGGACAAAGACTAGGGGAAATGGAAGTGTGGGCACTTGAGGCTTATGGTGCTGCAAATACTTTGCAGGAATTGCTCACAATTAAATCAGATGATATGACGGGAAGAGCGCGTATTTATGAAAGTATTGTGAAAGGGGAAGTATCTTCACCTGCAGGAATACCTGAATCTTTTAATGTACTTATCCAGGAACTGCGCGGTCTTGCTCTGGATATCAAGATTTTTGATTCAAGGGGAAAACAAATACCCCTTACAGAAAGAGATGAGGAATTAATTAGCCAGCAGGGAAGCAATTTTTAGAGGAAAGAGGATAAGAATGAGAGAAATCCAGGATTTTGATACTATAATGCTTAAATTAGCCTCACCAACGCAGATCAGAGCATGGTCGTACGGTGAGGTAAAAAAGCCTGAAACAATCAATTACCGGACTCTTCGTCCTGAAAGGGACGGGCTTTTTTGTGAGAAAATATTTGGAACAACAAAAGAGTGGGAATGTTATTGCGGAAAGTTCAAATCTATCAGATATAAGGGAGTAATTTGCGACCGGTGCGGCGTTGAAGTTACTCATTTTAAGGTACGTCGTGAGCGTATGGGTCATATTGAGCTTGCATCTCCTGTGTCGCATATTTGGTATTACCGCTCGGTTCCGTCAAGAATGGGATTGCTTTTAGATCTTTCTCTCGCGTCGTTGCGTTCTATTCTCTATTATGAAAAGTATATTGTTATTGATCCGGGTGATACGGACCTAAAGAAAATGGAAGTGCTTACGGAAGAAGAGTACTATGAAGCAAAAGAGCGCTATGGAATGGCTTTTACTGCCGGTATAGGTGCAGGAGCAATTAAAATTCTCCTGGAATCAATGGATCTCGACGCTGTTTCGGTGGAACTGAGATCCGTCATGATAGAAAAAGCCCAGAAAGTGGATAAAAGACTCCTGAAGCGTATAGGGATAGTTGAAAATTTCAGGGATTCTGAAAATAGACCGGAGTGGATGATACTTGATGTTATCCCGGTTATACCACCGGAACTAAGACCCATGGTTCAGCTCGATGGAGGGAGATTTGCTACATCCGATCTTAATGATCTTTATAGACGTGTTATTAATAGGAATAACAGATTAAAGCGCCTCCAGGCATTAAATGCACCGGATATAATTATTCGAAATGAGAAAAGAATGCTTCAGGAGGCTGTGGATGCTCTTTTTGATAATTCTAAAAAACGGAGAGTAGTGAAGGGTGCTTCAAATAGACCTCTAAAATCTCTTTCGGACATGCTGAGAGGGAAGCAGGGTCGATTCAGGCAAAACCTCCTTGGCAAGCGTGTAGATTATTCAGGACGAAGTGTTATTGTGGTTGGGCCGGAACTTAAGCTTCATCAATGCGGACTTCCGACTAAGATGGCCCTCGAGCTTTACAAACCCTTTATAATGAAGAAATTAGTTGAAAAAGATGTTGTCTATAATATAAAAAAGGCAAAAACATATGTTGAGCAGGAAACAGCAGAAGTGTATGCTGTCCTGGACGAGGTTGTCCGGGAACACCCCATTCTTCTGAACAGAGCACCAACATTACACCGTCTTGGAATACAGGCATTTGAGCCGTTATTAGTGGAAGGTAAAGCGATTAAGCTTCATCCCCTTGTTTGTCATGCTTTTAATGCGGACTTTGACGGGGATCAGATGGCCGTTCATGTTCCCCTTACCCAGGCTGCGAGATTGGAATGTTGGACCCTTGTTCTTTCTTCCAAAAACTTACTGGATCCTGCAAATGGTAATCCCATTACTGTTCCCACCCAGGATATGGTCCTTGGTATTCATTACCTTACAAAGCATAGACCCGGAGCTAAAGGCGAAAACAGGTACTATTCATCACCTGAAGAAGTGATGTTAGCAATCGATTCCAAAGATGTCGATTACCAGGCCATGGTCAAGGTTAATATTGGTGGTACATATATGGAAACCACACCGGGAAGAATCATTCTTAATGAATCGCTCCCGAAAGTAATTGATTTTATTAATGATGAGATGGGAGAGAAACAACTTCATAAGCTTATCGCTGATTGTTATAAAGAGTTTGGTCCGTATATTACCGTACTCATGCTCGATATCATAAAAGAGCTTGGATTTAAGTATGCAACAAAATTCGGAGCCACTATCGGGATGGAAGATATTGTTATTCCTGAGGAAAAGAAGGATTTAATAACAAAAGCGAACACCCAGGTAGAAGAAATCCAGAAACAATATCTTCAGGGACATATTACTAATGAAGAAAGGTATAACAGGGTTGTTGAGGTGTGGAGTACGACCAATGAGCTTGTTACGAATGAGATGATGGAAACTCTGAAAGTCGATCAGGCAGGTTTTAATCCGGTATACATGATGGCTCATTCAGGTGCACGGGGAAGCAGGACTCAGATCAGACAGCTGGCCGGGATGCGTGGACTTATGGCGAAACCATCCGGCGATATTATTGAGCTTCCGATCAGGTCTAATTTTAAAGAAGGGTTATCTGTTATAGAGTTTTTTATATCTACAAACGGAGCCCGAAAAGGTTTGGCTGATACCGCATTAAAGACAGCAGATGCCGGATACCTTACAAGACGGCTTGTTGATATTGCTCAAGATGTGGTGGTAAATGAATATGATTGCGGAACAATTAACGGAATTGAACGAAGCGCAATTAAAGACGGAGAAGAAATAGTTGAACCTCTGCGTGACAGGATCGGGGGAAGATTTACTCTTGAAAGAGTAAAACATCCTATTACCGGTGAAATTATAGTTGATGTAAATCAGGAAATAACAGACGAGCTCGCCGAAAAGATCGAGGAAGCAGGAATAGAGAGTGTTCGAATAAGAACCGGTCTTACCTGTGAAGCGGAACATGGAATATGTGTTAAATGCTATGGAAGAAACCTCGCAACAAACAAAACGGTTGATATTGGTGAAGCAGTCGGTATTGTCGCTGCACAGTCTATTGGACAGCCGGGAACCCAGCTTACCATGAGAACCTTCCATATCGGTGGTGCTGCAACTAAAATTTCCGAAGAAAATAGGACCTATCTGAAATATCCGGTCATTATTAGAGATATTGGCGGGAACAGAGTCAAGCTTTCGAATGGTAATGAGCTTTTTACCCGGAAGGGCAACTTGATTGTAAACAGGATATTTTGGAATATGGAATTGAAGCCTAAAGATGTAATCCTTGTGGAGGATGGGCAGAAAGTAATAAAAAATCAACCTCTTATTAAAAGAGGAAAGAAGAATATAGAAGCAACAGACATAGCATATGTTATGATTAAAGGCGAGAATATGCTCCTCATCGCTCAGGATCAGAAGATTGAAATAAGGAACGGTTCTGAACTTGTGGTAAAGGTTGGTGACATTGTTGCTCCGGAAGAGGCGATGGCGTTTTTCGATCCTTTCAGTGAACCTATTATCTCAGAGGTTGATGGAATTGTTAAATTTGAGGATATTATTTTAGGAACAACCCTTAAAGAAGAAATAAACGAAGAAACCGGAAAGATAGATAAGAAGGTGACGGAATTTACCCTTGAAACATTGCAGCCTCGAATTATTATTGTAGATGAAGAGGGCGAAGAAAAAGCCGTTTATTTTCTCCCCGGTGCTGCATATTTAAATGCCGAGGACGGAGAACGTATACGAGCTGGAGTGATACTCGCAAAGCTGTTAAAAGAGAGTGTGAAAACAAGGGATATTACCGGAGGTTTGCCCCGGGTCGGAGAGCTTTTTGAATCAAGAAAGCCAAAAAATCCCACTGTTTTATCAAGAATTAGCGGTACGGTTCAGTTTAAAGGTATAGTAAAGGGAAAGCGAAATATTATTGTCGTTGATCCGTATGGGAAAGAATATAAGCATCTTATTCCTATGGGGAAGCATTTGTTGGTACGGGACGGTGATGTTGTTGAAGCAGGAGAACCGCTGTGTGATGGTAATACTGATCCTCATGATGTTCTTCATATTCTTGGAGAAAATGCATTACAGAGTTATCTGGTAAATGAGATCCAGGAAGTGTATAGATTGCAGGGTGTTAATATCAATGATAAGCATATCGGTATAATTATCAGGCAAATGATGAGAAAAGTGGAAATAATGCAAGTAGGAGATACTCACTTTATATTCGGACAGCAAGTAGATAAGCATAATTTTCATGAAGAAAATAAGAAAGTAATCCGGGAAGGAGGGCAGCCTGCGATTGCACGGCCTCTCATTCAGGGTATTACACGGGCATCACTCAATATCGATAGCTTTATTTCCGCAGCATCATTCCAGGAAACAACGCGTGTCCTTACAAACGCAGCTATAGCCGGTTCGGTTGATCATCTCAGAGGTCTTAAAGAAAATGTCATCATCGGTCACCAGATCCCTGCAGGTACGGGAATGAGGATCTATAAGAATATCAAGCTTTTTGATGAAAATATGAGAGATATAGACGAATCTATCAGTAAGATAATCGAAGAAAAAGGCACTGAAAAAGAGATCGGAGCCCTTCCGGAAGAGAGTCCGGGATTGACTATTCTATAGAAACTTGCTATATTGAGTGCTTGAATTGATAGTGTTCTATAACCATGTTATAGAAATAAGATAAAAATATATTATAAAGGGGTTGCATCGATCATTATTTAATGATAGGATGCATCACAGTGTGGATCCGGAATTGGTTCGTAATTTTTTCTAATTCCGGGAGAGAGTAGATGTTTCTCTCTTTTAAAAGGGGTGGAAATAACAGCAAATTAACCAACAAAAAAAAGCAATTCTTTTTTTGTTTTTTCAAGGAAAGGATTGACTTTTTTTTGTGTAGTTGATAATATCGATTGCTCACTAAGAGTGAAGAAGGGAGTAGTATGCCGACTATAAATCAGCTTGTAAGAAAAGGCAGAAAAAAGGTATTACATAAAACAAAATCACCTGCTCTGCAATCATGCCCGCAGAAAAGAGGTGTGTGTACAAGAGTTATGACTGTTACTCCTAAAAAACCGAATTCTGCATTAAGAAAAGTAGCCAGGGTAAGGTTAACAAACGGGATTGAAGTAACAGCATATATTCCTGGAATCGGACATAATCTGCAGGAACATTCAGTTGTAATGATTCGTGGAGGAAGGGTCAAGGATTTGCCCGGTGTTCGCTATCATATTATACGTGGTGCGAAGGATACGCTGGGAGTAGATGATCGAAGAAAAGCCCGGTCAAAATATGGAACTAAGAAACCAAAGGCTTAACGTCTATTAAACGTTTTGTATAAAGGTATTTAAGGAGAGTAGAATGCCAAGGAGAAGGATAACACCAAAGCGTCCGGTAGAGCCGGATTCTAAGTACGGAAGTATAACAGTGTCTAGATTTGTAGCCAGAATGATGCTTCAAGGAAAAAAATCCTGTGGGTATCAAATCTTCTATGATGCTTTGGATGTCATAAAAGCAAAACTAAAACAGGATCCTGTGGAAGTCTTTGAAAAAGCATTGGAACAGGTGAAGCCTTTAATCGAAGTAAAATCGAGGAGAGTGGGCGGATCAACATATCAGGTTCCGATGGAGATTAAGGATGACCGGCGTGAGGCGTTAGCCATGCGTTGGCTTATCAGTTTTGCGAGAAAACGTAATGGAAAATCTATGAGCGAGAAACTATCTGCCGAATTGATAGATGCGTTTAATTCAACCGGCGCTTCATTTAAAAAGAAAGAAGATACTCATAGAATGGCAGAGGCTAATAAAGCATTTGCTCATTATCGATGGTAATGGGAATTGACAAAAAAGTAACAAATGCTTATAACTATAACATTTTTTTTTAATTAACGGGTTTTTGGAATATTATCTTGTTTGTTGTATAACATAGATACCGTTGTTTTAGAAAATAAAGGAGGCGAAGATGGCTAAAGCAAAATTCGAAAGAACAAAACCACATATTAATGTCGGTACCATCGGTCATGTTGACCACGGAAAGACAACACTTACTGCCGCGATTACAATGTATTGCGCTGCAAAATTTGGAAGTAAGTTGATGAAATTTGAAGATATAGATAATGCCCCGGAAGAAAAGGCAAGAGGTATAACGATCAATACACGTCATGTTGAGTATGAAACTACTGATCGGCATTATGCTCATGTTGACTGTCCCGGACACGCAGACTATATAAAGAATATGATTACCGGTGCAGCTCAGATGGACGGTGCGGTCTTGGTAGTATCTGCTCCGGACTCGGTAATGCCCCAGACGAGAGAGCACATTCTTTTGGCACGCCAGGTTGGTGTACCTGCTATTGTTGTGTATCTTAATAAAATAGATCAGGTTGATGATCCGGAACTTATTGATCTTGTAGAAGAAGAGATAAGAGACGTGCTTACTGAATATAATTTCCCCGGAGCTGAAATACCAATCGTAAGAGGAGCAGCCGTCGATGCAATGAATAATCCGACTGATCCTGAAAAAACAAAATCCATTGATGAGCTTTTGAAAGTAATGGATGCTTATTTTCCATTGCCACAACGTGCTGTCGATAAAGATTTTTTAATGCCTGTAGAAGATGTGTTTTCGATTCAAGGACGTGGAACTGTTGTCACGGGAAGAATTGAGCGCGGTATCGTTCGAATTGGTGATGAAGTAGAAATTGTTGGTATAAAAGAAACAAAGAAAACTGTTGTGACCGGTGTTGAAATGTTCAATAAGCTTCTTGATGAGGGCCGCGCCGGTGATAATATTGGCGCACTTCTTCGTGGTACGGATAAGAAAGAAGTTCAGAGAGGACAGGTTCTTGCAAAGCCAGGATCAATCACTCCTCATAAAAAGATAAAGACTCAGGTTTTTGTATTAACAAAAGAAGAGGGTGGAAGACACTCTCCTTTCTTTACAGGATATAGACCGCAATTTTATTTTAGAACAACCGATGTAACGGGTACGGTGACACTTCCTGAAGGGAAGCAGATGGTCATGCCCGGTGATAATACGGAACTTGTCATTGAACTTATTTGTACAATAGCTATTGAAAAAGGATTGCGTTTTGCTATTCGTGAAGGTGGAAGAACTGTAGCAGCTGGTGCGGTAACAGAGATTATTGAATAATCACGCTATCAATCTGAGATGAGAAGTTTTTTTATGAAATGTGATAAAGATCTGAATCAGGATTGATGTTAGGAGGAAGGATGATAAAAGAAAGGATTCGCGTACGACTAAGAGGTTTCGATGTCGAACTCATTGATCAAAGTTCTAAAGCAATTGTTGATACAGTACTCAAGGCCGGGTCCAAAGTTTCAGGACCAATCCCTCTCCCGACGCGTATTAACAAATTTACTGTTCTTAGATCACCTCATGTGAATAAAAAATCACGTGAGCAATTTGAGATGAGAACTCATAAGAGGCTGATTGATATTATTGAACCAACCTCTGCGGTAATGGATGCGCTCATGAAATTAGAGCTTCCGGCAGGTGTTGACGTAGAAATTAAGATGTAAAGTTTTTGACGAAGTTGAAGTGAATTGATTTTTGAATATGACACCTTCGGCTGCGTTGAGAAGAAATAGAGGAAGAATATGTTTGCTTTAATTGGAAAGAAAATTGGGATGACCCAGGTGTTTGACGAGAGTGGAAATATGCTTCCGGTAACCGTTGTGCATATTGAGCCAAATGTTATTGTGGGTGAAAGAAAAGTTGAAAAAGATGGGTATGATGCTGTAATTCTCGGCGCATTTGAGATGAAAGAAAAAAAGGTTAAAAAACCTTATGCAGGGCAATTTCCTGAAGGTGTCAAACCTCGGAAGGTGTGTATCGAGATTCAGAACTTTGATAAAGAATATGAAATTGGAAAAGAGCTTTCTGTATCGTTGTTTGAGGGCTCTCAGTATGTTGATGTGAAAGGCGTCTCGAAGGGAAAAGGGTACCAGGGTGTTATAAAAAGACACGGTTTTGCCGGAGGAAGGAAAACCCACGGTTCTAAATTTCATAGGGCGCCCGGTTCTACTGGTATGGCAGCGTGGCCTTCAAGAGTATTTAAAGGAACGAGAATGCCGGGAAGAATGGGGAATGAAAAAGTAACTATTCAAAATATGAAACTTGTAAAAATTGATATCGAAAAAAATAGTCTTCTTATTAATGGAGCTGTTCCAGGATCAAGAAATAGTACAGTGATTGTCTGTGTTGCAAAAAAAAAGAATACTGCTGTTAAGTAGAATGATGTTTATCAAAGTATAAATGGTTTTTAAATTTATAGATGAGGATTTATAGGTTATGAAGATAAAAATATTCTCTCTAGACGGGAAAGAGAAGAAAGACATAGAACTATCGGACGATGTGTTTGGTATAAAAGTAAGTATGGGTTCTATTTATGAAGCAATTAAGAATGAACTTGCGAATAGACGCGTAGGAACAGCGAAAGTTAAAACAAGAAGTGAAGTTCAGGGTAGTCATCAAAAGTACTATCGTCAAAAAGGTACCGGTAGGGCAAGAGCGGGAACAAAAAGATCACCGACACGTGTTGGTGGTGGGATTGCATTCGGGCCTCAACCAAGAAGTTATAATTATCATGTTCCGAGAAAAATTAAGCGATTGGCAATGAAGTCAATCTTAAGTCTTAAAACAAGTGAAAACAGAATTAGAGTAATCGAAGATTTTGAAATTGAAAGTGGAAAAACAAAAGAGCTTATGAGTATGCTTTTAAATCATGTTGATGCAAGAAATACTGTAATTATTCTGAAAGATGACAGCGTTCTTACGAAAAGGGCAGGGAGAAATATCCCATGGTTGAAACTGCTTACATTTAATAAACTTAATGCTCATGATCTGTATTATGGACAGAATGTTATTATCCATGAATCGGCAATCTCGGAACTGAATAATCTTTATTCGTCATAGATAAATGGAGATTAAAAAAGAGTTTGTATTTTATGAGATAGGCAGATAGGTGAGTAGGAGAGATATATGAATTATACAGAAGATATAATAATTGAACCGCTTGTTACGGAAAAATCGAATACAATGCGGGAAACGGGTAAGTACGAGTTTAAGGTTGATGCAAGAGCGAATAAGAAACAGATTAAAAGAGCGATTGAAGAGATGTTTGATGTGCGCCCGGTAAAATGTAATATTATAAACTATAAAGGAAAACCTAAAAGGGTTCGTTATAAACGTGGCTATACAGCCGGATGGAAAAAGGCAATAGTGACACTGGTTAAAGGTGAAAAAATTGCTGTTTTTGAAGGTGTGTAGGGATGATTTTAATTAAAAATCGGCGATTTTTAATTAAAATCTTTCAATATATAATTTTTTAAGTGAAAGGCTTTTTTTATGGGCATAAAAAAATATAAACCGATGACAGCCGGGCAGCGGTATAAGACAAGCATGGATTTTGATGAGATTACTTCCAAGACGAGTGAAAAATCTCTTACAAAGGGATTGTCTTTTAAAGCAGGACGGGGTGCGAGTGGTAGAATTAGTGTTCGCCGTAAAGGTGGCGGGCATAAAAGAAAATATCGCGAAATCGATTTTCGACGTGACAAATATTCAAAAGATAATTTGAAAAAAAGCATTCCTGGTAAAGTAGCTACATTAGAATATGATCCGAACAGAAGTGCTAATATAGCTCTTATTAATTATGTTGACGGTGAAAAGCGGTATATTTTAGCACCAAAGGGGTTGCAAGTAGGAATGACTGTTCAGAGCGGTTTCGATGCACCACTTGAAATCGGAAATGCCTTATCGTTAGAACGTATCCCTCTAGGTATGGTTGTCCATAATGTTGAACTTCAATTAGGTAAGGGCGGGCAACTTGTGCGGTCAGCCGGAACCGGTGCTACAATTGTTGCTAAAGAAGGAGAGTACGTCACATTGCGTCTTCCTTCAGGCGAAATGAGACTTGTTTTTAAAAAATGCTTTGCTACTTTAGGTGTGGTTGGTAATGAAGATCATATGAACGTGTCTTTGGGTAAAGCCGGAAGAAATAGATGGCTTGGTAATAGACCGAAAGTGAGAGGCGTTGCTATGAATCCAATTGACCATCCTCATGGTGGTGGTGAAGGAAAATCTTCGGGAGGAAGGCATCCTGTTACTCCTTGGGGAGTTCCGACGAAGGGCTATAAGACAAGAAAGAAAAGAAAAACAACCGGAAAGTTTATCATAAAGAAAAGGAAGTAGGAGATTAAAGAGTGTCTAGATCAATCAAGAAAGGGCCATTTATTGCGAAGAGCCTGTATAAGAAAGTACTTCAAGCTAAGAAAACTGGCGAAAAGAAGATGATTAAAACTTTTTCAAGGTGCTCAACAATTATTCCTGAAATGGTGAATCTCACAATTTCTGTATATAACGGAAGAACATGGGTTCCTGTATATGTTACGGAGAATCTTGTTGGACACAAACTCGGCGAATTTTCTCCTACTCGATTATTTAGGGGTCACGCCGGATCTGATAAGAAAGCAAAGAAGAGGTAACAATAAGGAAATGGAAGCAAAAAAAGGTTACACAGCACATGCAAAATTTTTAAGGATATCACCTACCAAATTGAGAAGAGTAGCTGATATTATACGGAAGAGACCATATAGTGAGGTAATTGCTGTATTAGAGAATTTACCACATAAAAGTGCTCATTTACTTAAGAAGGTTATTAATTCAGCGGTAGCTAATGCATTAAAGCAGAATGAGAAACTAGATGAAGATATGATCTATATAAAAGAATTACAGATAAATGAGGGACCAAGGATGAAACGTATTTGGATGCGTGCCAGAGGGAGAGCAGACCAATTGTTAAAACGGTTATCTCATATTTCAGTAGTAATCGATGAAATTGGGGAGGCAAAGTAAATATCGTGGGACAGAAAGTACATCCATATAGTATAAGATTAAATATTAATAAGACATGGAAGTCAAAATGGTATGTTGACCCAAAAGATTATGCTAATACCTTGCATGAAGATCTGCAGATTCGGAAAATAATTGATGATTTTCCTGAAACAAAGAACGCAGATGTTGCAGATATTGAAATAGTGAGACATCCTCAGAAGGTAACGATAATTGTGCATACTGCAAAGCCGGGGGTTATAATCGGTGTTAAAGGATCCAATATAGAACGACTTGGAAATTTGATTAAAAAAATAGTTTCTAAAAAGATACAGATAAAAATTAAGGAAATTAAAAGGCCTGAATATAATGCTCAGCTTGTTGCAATAAATATTGCAAAACAGTTAAAAGCGCGTTCATCTTTTAGAAAATCATTAAAAATGGCAGTTGCAAATGCCATGAAAACAGGGATCCAGGGAATTAAGATTAAAGTATCCGGTCGGCTTAATGGTGCTGAAATGGCACGAACAAGTGAATATAAAGAAGGAAGAATCCCCCTGCACACCTTTAGAGCTGACATTGATTATGGTTTTTCCGAGGCAATAACAACTTTTGGTACAATTGGAGTAAAAGTTTGGATATGCCATGGTGAAGTCTATGGTCGGGATAAAAAAGAAGACGCAGGAATCCTGCTTAAGAAGAATAGAGAATAAAAGGCATGTTCACCTGATAAACATAATTTAAATTATCAGGTAATAGAGCAATTGATCAGGATATTAAAGGAGTAGAAATAAATGCTGAGTCCTAAACGTACAAAATATCGAAAAAGAATGCGTGGGAAGATGCGTGGCGATGCAACACGCGGAAATACAATTTCATTTGGAGATTTTGCTCTTGTAGCTATGGAACATCACTGGATTACCAATCGGCAAATTGAAGCTTCGCGTATTGCAATTACGCGACATATAAAGCGTGGTGGTAAGGTGTGGATCAGAGTTTTTCCTGATATGCCATATACTAAGAAACCTGCAGAAACAAGAATGGGAAAAGGTAAAGGAAATCCTGAGTATTGGGTCGCTGTTGTAAAGCCAGGGACTATCCTTTTTGAAGCATCCGGTATATCAAAAGAACTTGCTCAATCAGCTATGAGGCTTGCTGGTAGTAAGCTGCCCATTAAAACCAAAATTGTAATAAGAAGGGATTTTGAATAAACATCATGAAAAATTCATTCAAGGATTTAACACTAAAAGAGCTTGTCACTAAAAAGGATGAGCTGAAAAAGAAATACAGGGATTTGCGTTTTAATATGGTAATAGGCCATGTCGATAATCCACTGCAGAAGAGAATATTAAGAAGAGAGCTTGCAAGAGTACATACAATTATTCATGAATATGATCTTGGAATCAAGAAAGAGTAGGAGATGTCTGTGGCAGTCAAAGAGATTATAACCAATAAAAAGATTTTAACAGGTCGGGTTACGAGTAACAAAATGGATAAAACAGTAGTTTTAGAAATTTCACATAGGCAACCGCACCGATTGTATAAGAAATACGTTACGAAGACAAAGAAAATCAAAGCTCACGATGAGAAAAATGAATGTAATGTTAATGACATAATAAGAGTAATTGAATCGAGACCATTGAGCAAAGATAAATGCTGGCGTCTTTTGGAAATAGTAGAACGAGCAAAATAGCAAATACACTAATGTATTAACCTTAAGGGAGTTGTAGTATGATTCAGGCAATGACATATTTGAATGTTGCAGACAATAGCGGAGCAAAGCGGGTTTCTTGCATAAAAGTGCTGGGAGGCACAAAGAGAAAAATAGCCCGAGTTGGGGACATTATTGTTGTTGCAGTAAAAGATGCTTTACCTAATGCCCCAATAAAAAAAGGATCCGTTGAACGCGCGGTTATTGTGCGAACCAAGAAAGAATATAGAAGGCCGGACGGTACATATATTAGATTTGATGATAATGCGTGCGTAATTATTGATGCTAATAAAAATCCGAAAGGAAAAAGAATCTTTGGGCCGGTGGCAAGAGAATTGAGAGATAAGGATTATATGAAAATAGTTTCGCTTGCGCCGGAAGTATTATAATAATTATCCATCGGTTTTGTCTTGCAATTATGTGAGGTAACTCAAAGATGGGAGGAAGTAATGGATAAATCTAAAAAGATTAAATATAAACTGAAAAAAAATGATCAGGTAAAGATCATATCAGGAAAAAACATCGGTAATACCGGTAGAATCCTTAAATTGGATAAAGAAAAAGGAACTGTCATCATTGAAGGTCAGAACCTGGTAAAAAAAGCAATGAGACAGAAGAAACAGACTCAAAAAGGTGGAATTGTAGAAATTGAGGCTGGGATTAAAATATCTAATGTTATGTTAGTTTGTAAAAAATGTGGACCAACGCGTATAGGTTTTGTTATAAAAGATGACAAGAAATCGCGTATTTGTAGAAAATGTAGGGAGGAAATAGCATGAGTGCTGCGAAAAATCAAACCAAAAAACTCCCGGCGCTAAAAAAACTTTATGAAGAAGTTGTGAAGCCAGAATTAAGAAAAGAGTTTAATTACAAATCAATCATGCAAGTTCCAGCATTAAAAAAAATAGTCGTGAGTATGGGAATGGGTGAAGCGATACAAAATAAGAAATTACTTGATGCAGCTGTAAAAGAGCTTTCAACAATTACCGGTCAAAAAGCCGTTAAAACAAAATCGAGAAAATCGATTGCTGCATTTAAATTAAGAGCGGGAATGGAAATCGGTACAATGGTGACACTACGTGGTGATTATATGTACGATTTTTTAAATCGCTTGGTTAATGTCGCTATTCCCAGAATAAAAGACTTTCGTGGAACTAATCCGAACGCATTTGATGGTCATGGAAATTACTCATTAGGCATTCTTGAGCAGATGATTTTTCCTGAAATAGATTATGATAAAATTGAGAGAATATCAGGCTTAAATATTGCTATCGTTACATCTGCAAAAACAGATAAAGAAGCAAAAAGTCTTTTAGATAAACTTGGAATGCCATTTAGAAAGAATTAAAAGAAATTGAATATTTACAAGAATAGGAGAAAGAGGTAGTAAATGGCTAGGAAAGCAATGATTTTAAAAGCTCTAAAAAAACCTAAATATAGCACCCGGAAAGTAAATCGATGCAGATTGTGCGGAAGGGTTAGAGGTTATATGAGAAAATTTCAAATGTGTAGAATTTGTTTCAGGAAATTAGCCAGTGAAGGGTTAATACCTGGTGTAACAAAATCAAGTTGGTAAAGGGAGAAAATTATGAGTTTATCTGATCCTGTAGCAGATATGCTTACAAAAATTCGTAATGCGATTATTGCAAAATTTGAAAAAGTAGATATATCTACGTCGCGTTTAAAATTAGAGATAACAAAAATATTAAAGAATGAAGGTTATATTAAAACCTTTAAGAAGATAAATAATGATAATAAAAATCATATACGTATCTTTTTAAAATATAGTGATAAAAACACTCCGGTTATCAGTGGTCTTAAACGAATTTCAAAACCCGGACGTCGCGTTTACGTAGGATGTAAGGATATGCCCAGAGTATATAACGGATACGGAATAATTATTATTAGTACTTCGGATGGTGTTATAACCGGGAAGAAGGCAAAAGAAAAGAAAGTAGGCGGCGAACTACTATGTAGCGTCTGGTAGGAGGAGAGTTATGTCCAGAATTGGCAGAATCCCTATTGAAGTGAAGAGTGATAAGGTAAAAATATCTATTCAAAACAATAATATTGTATTAGAGAGTACGAATGGAAAATTAAGCCAGGTATTTGATGAAGCTATTGAAATAAAATATGAAAAACCTTTTATTACAGTGAACAGAAAGAATAACAGTAAAAGGGCGAGATCAATGCATGGGCTGTATCGAAATCTCGTAAGTAATATGGTTGTTGGTGTAACAGACGGATTCACAAAAGTTCTTCAGATAATTGGTGTCGGATATAAAGCAGAAGTGCAAGGTTCAGAATTGATACTTACACTTGGTTTTGCACACCCTGTAAAATATTCTTTACCGAAAGGTGTGACGTGTAAAGTCGAAGCAAATACACGAATAATTGTATCAAGTATAGATAAGCAGCAGCTTGGACAGGTATGTGCCGAAATACGGTCTTTCAGACCTCCTGAACCCTATAAAGGCAAAGGCATTCGGTATGAGAATGAGTATGTAAGAAAGAAAGTAGGGAAAACTGGGGTAAAGTAGGATAGCATTATGAGAAAATTAAAGGATAAAATTAGACGTCGATTAAGACGAAAAATTGGGATTCGAAAAAGAATCCGTGGATCAGCAGAAAAGCCGCGCATGACAATTTTCAAAAGTAATAGATACGTATATGTGCAGGTTATTGATGATGATAAAGGTTTTACCATCGCTTCCGTATCTAATAAGGAAAAGGATCTCACAAGTGTAAAAAGTAAAGTTAAAGAGGTTCATCAATTAGGTGAAGTGATTGGTAAACGATTAAAGGAAAAGAATATTTCTAAAGTCGTTTTTGATAGAAACGGTTATAAATATCATGGAATTGTTAAGGCAATTGCCGATGCAGCAAGGAAAACTGGTTTAATTTTTTAGGGAGATATGTTAATGGAAGATAGAAGATCTGAAAAAGAATTTATGGAAAAACTTGTTAGACTCAATCGTGTCGCGAAGGTAGTAAAAGGTGGTCGACGATTTTCCTTCTCTGCATTAGTTGTTGTTGGTGACAAGAATGGTCGTGTGGGCTTTGGTTTCGGAAAAGCAAATGATGTTTCGGAAGCTATCAAAAAAAGTCTTGAAAAAGCTAAAAAAAGCGTTATAAATGTTAATCTTCAGAAAACCACAATACCGCATATGATCATTGGACAATATAAAAGTGCAATAGTGTTGTTGAAACCTGCCTCACCTGGAACGGGTGTTATTGCAGGAGGTCCTGTAAGAGCTGTTATGGATGCTGTCGGAATAACAGATATCTTGAGTAAATCTTTGGGAAGTAAAAACACAATGAATATTTTAAAAGCAGTGTTTAATGGTCTTGAAAAATTGATGAATGCAAAAAGTATTGCTCAAAATAGGAATAAGACATTACAGGAGATATGGGGATAAAATGGCAAAGACAAAGATGATTCGTATAAGATTAAAAAAGAGCGTTATTGGCAGTAAGCCAAAACAGAGAAAAACTGTAAAGGCTTTAGGACTTAGGAAAATAAACTCTGTTGTTGAAAAGGAAACGAATCCACAGATTATGGGTATGGTTGCTTGTGTATCACACCTTGTCGAAGTCGAGGAGATTTAATGTAATGGATAAAATTAGAATTATTGCACCGAAAGGTGCTCGAAAGAATAGAAAAATTCTAGGCCGTGGGAATGGGTCGGGTTATGGTTCGACTTCGGGAAAAGGTGACAAAGGACAGAAGGCGAGAGCCGGAGGCGGGGTACGACCCGGATTTGAGGGCGGTCAAATGCCTCTTTATAGAAGAATTGCAACCCGCGGATTCTCAAATGCACGGTTTAAGAAAGCGTATTCCCTGGTTAAACTCGGTGCACTTGAAGTATTTGAAAATGGGACAAAAGTTACTAAAGATGAGCTTATAAAGAGCAAAATCATCAGGAAGAAATCACTTCCGGTAAAGATATTATTAGGCGGAGATTTTACTAAAAAACTTATCGTTGAAATAGATAAAATTTCACAAAGTGCATTAAAAATGATAGTGTCATTAGGCGGAGAAGTTATAGCAAAAGAAAAATCTCAATATAAAGTAAAAGATGCAGAAGCAAAAGAAAAACTTAAGGAAAAGGCAAAGGCTAAACATAGAAAAAAAGCAAAAGCAAAACCTGAAGATGAAGATGATGAAACACCAGAGGAAAACACAAAAGATAAAATAAAAGAAAAGTCTGAAAAAAAGGCGAAAGTTAAGCCTGGAGATGAGGCAAAAGTCACGACTAAAGATAAGGTAGGAGATGATGGCAAGTAATCCACTAGTAGACATTTTCAGAATAAGGGATTTACGTAACAGGATATTATTCACTTTGTTTGTACTATTTATTTTTCGTCTCGGTGCATTTATACCGATTCCCGGTATAGATAGAACAGCAGTAATGAATTATTTCAGTCAGGGCGCCGGAGGTATGGATGGTATCTTTGATTATATAGATTTTTTTGCAGGGGGAGCATTTAAAAACGTTTCAATTTTTATGCTCGGTGTTATGCCGTATATTACAACCTCTATTATTATGAACCTACTTACGATTATATTCCCCAAATTAAAGAAAATATCTGAGGAAGAGGGTGGAAAGAAGAAGATACAAAAATATACCCGGTATATAACTATCCCTGTTTGTATGATCCAATCTTTAACAGTGCCCCAATTGGCTAAAACGTTTAATGCATTAACCATGAACGAACTACATTTTACCTTTATAGCTATGTTGACAGTAACAACCGGAACTGTTTTCCTTGTTTGGCTTGGAGAACAGATCACACAGAGAGGAATTGGTAACGGAATATCTATTTTAATTTTTGCAGGAATTGTCGCAAGAATGCCGGAATCTGTAATTACACTTGTGCAGACAGTGAGAGATCCTAATTCCGGATTAAATCCTGTATTTCTCATTATCGTCATCGCGATCTTCGTCGTTGTTGTGGCCTTGGTAATTTATGAACAACAGGGACAAAGAAAGATTCCGGTGTTTTACGCGAAACGCGTTATTGGCAGGAAAATATACGGGTCACAGAATACATATTTACCCTTTAAAATCAACCCTTCGGGTGTTATTCCCGTTATCTTTGCAAGTGCTCTTTTAACATTTCCAATACAACTTATCCAGGGTTTAGGAAAAAATATACAGTTTTTTCAATCCTTTTTACGATATTTTACCTGGGATCAAATAGCATATAACGTTGTTTATGGATTATTGATTGTATTTTTTGCATACTTTTATACTCAGGTAACTCTTAATCCTTTTGAGATTTCAAAGAATATACGAGAAAACGGTGGTTCAATTCCCGGAATTAGATCGGAGAAAATGGAAGAATATTTAAACCGAATATTAATGAGAATCATTTTGCCGGGTTCATTGTTTTTAGCTTTCATTGCAATTATACCAACAATCATAACATTGTTATTTAATTTTCCACGATCAGTAGCAATGTTGATGGGAGGAACTTCTCTCCTTATTATGGTTGGAGTCGATCTGGACACCATGTCACAAATTGAAGGACATCTCAGGATGCATCATCATGACGGATTGGTAAAAAAAGGTAAGCTAAAATCAAGGAATTTGTAGGAAAGAAATAAGGAATAAAGATTATGAAAGTAAGAGCAAGTGTAAAACCTATCTGTGAAAAATGTAAAGTTATTCGTAGAAGAGGCGTGTTACGGATTATATGTACTAATCCCAAACACAAACAAAGGCAGAAATAAATTAAATGGATATTTTAGGATAATGATATTCTAAAGATATCAATGTGATAATACTTTTTGCCTGAAAATTATCAGGCAAGAAAACAATAGATTAAGGAGTATATATTAATGGCAAGAATTGCTGGAGTTGACCTTCCAAATAAACATGTTGATATAGCGCTTACATACATTTATGGAATCGGCAGATCTTCTGCCCGGGAAATATGTGCAAAAACGGGAATCAATCCTGATGTTCGGATTAATGAGCTTCCCGCAGAAGATATTAATAAATTACGAAAAGTTATTGAGAATGAGTATAAGGTTGAAGGAAGGCTGCGTACTGAAATCTCACTTAATATAAAGCGACTTATTGATATCGGATGTTATAGAGGTTTGCGTCATCGCAGGGGATTGCCTGTTCGTGGTCAAAGAACAAAAACGAATGCACGTACTCGAAAAGGTAAGAGAAAGACTGTTGCAGGAAAGAGAAGAGCTAAATAGTTTATCATATACATGAGATGAATATTCTTATTTCCGCATGTGTGCGTAGATGAGAATTAAAATGCGAATGAGGAGGAATTGCCGTGGCAAAGCGGAAAGGAAAAAAAGAAAAAAAGAAAAATATCCCGTACGGATGTGTCTATATACAGGCCACATTTAATAATACTATTGTAACAATTACCGATCAAAAGGGAAATGCAATTTCGTGGGCATCTGCCGGATCTCTGGGATTTAGAGGTGCTAAAAAATCAACACCTTTTGCTGCTCAGGAAACTGCAGAAACCGCTGCTAAAAAAGCTATGGATCATGGCTTAAGGGAAGTGAAAGTCTTTGTAAAAGGTCCCGGAGTAGGAAGAGAATCTGCAATCAGAGCTTTAGGAACACTCGGAATCAGAGTCAAGTCAATTAAGGATATTACTCCTATTCCGCATAATGGATGCAGACCGCAAAAAAGCAGAAGAGTTTAGTTATATATTGGATATTATAAGGAGAAATTAGGATGGGAAGATATTTAGGACCCCAATGCCGTTATTGCAGAACAGAAAAAAAACAACTCTTTTTAAAAGGTGATAGATGTAAAGGCCCGACATGTGCAATTACGAAAAAAAGAGGAGCACCGGGTAAAGGGCAAAGATATAGAATCAGGAAAGTATCCGATTATGGACTGCAGCTAAGAGAAAAACAGAAATTAAAACGTATGTATGGAATGCTCGAGAAGCAGTTTTTAATATTCTTTCACAAAGCAAATAGAATGAAAGGTGTAACAGGCGAAAATCTTATTCGTCTTCTCGAAAGAAGACTTGATAATATTGTGTTCCGTATGCGTTTTGCATCATCAAGAAAACAAGCCCGTCAATTTGTTTCTCATGGACATATATTAGTTAATGGGAAAAAAGTGAATATTGCTTCTTATCTCGTCCGTGAAGGTGACAAAGTAGAAATTAAGGAGTATAGTAAAAAACTTCTCATCATTAAAGAAAGTTTAAAAGAATATTCACGGTCTGGAGTTGTTCCATGGTTGGATGTTGATCCGGATAATATGTATGGTGTTGTTAAACTCATACCGGCAAGAAATGATGTTATTGATCTTGCTGATATCAAGGAACAGCTTATTGTCGAGCTTTACTCAAAATAAAGGAGTAATAATGGCAAGAAA
>JAFGRV010000279.1 GCA_016934975.1 Spirochaetales bacterium
AGGGGACCTCTAAAAACATCCTTATTCTTCAAAATAGGGGTTTTTAGAGATGCCCATAATCGTAATATTTTTAGAGATGTAACAATTTAAAGAAATATAAGGAAGTGAAGTAATGTCATTTATAGTTCCTTTGCTTGTAATGAATGGTCTCGGTCTTCTCTGTCTGGCTATTATTATCTTTTTAAAACGGGTAATTGCCGTGTACGGAGAATCCACCCTTACCATAAATAATGATAAAAAACTGATAGTCGAGGGCGGAGAATTTCTCGCGAAAGCACTCTTTCAAAACAAAATATATATTCCCTCTGCATGCGGCGGAAAAGGGACCTGCGGTTTTTGTAAAGTTAAAATCAAAGAAGGTATTTCCGATCCCCTTCCTATCGAGGAGATCCTCCTCCATCATAAAGATATTTCATCGGGCTACCGACTGAGCTGTCAGGTAAAAGTACGCCGGGATATGGGTCTTGAGATTGATGAAGAACTCCTTGCCATAAAAGAATACCAGGGGGTAATAGACAGTTCCGAAAGGCTGACCCGGGATATTAAAAGAATCAGTATTAAGATTGAGGAACCGAAAGAAGGAATTTCTTTTAAAAGCGGTCAATATATTTTAATCGAGGTCGGATCGGCGGAAACACGGGCCTATTCAATCGCATCATCAACCCGGTTCTCCGACAGGGTTGCCATTGAAGTAAAACTCATTCCCAATGGTCTGGGTTCATCATATTTACATTCCCTCACGGAAGGAGACAAAATTGTATTTTTCGGTCCTTACGGACAATTCTATTTACGGGACACGCACCATAAAATTATCTGTGTTGCCGGGGGTGTGGGACTTGCCCCGATGAAGTCGATTATTGATGATGCATTACGCCGCTATCCGAACCGGGATGTGGAACTTTACTATGGAAGCAGAACCATGGCGGATTTATACGATCATGAGCTTTACATCACAATGGCCGCCAACTACGACCGTTTTTCCTATTATCCTGCTTTGGAAAAAGTGGAAGAAAAAGACAGGGAAAAATATCCTGTAGATGAAGGTTTTGTGAATAAAAGCATCGCCCAATATCTCGAAAACGGAGAAAATTCCGAGGCATATCTCTGTGGTCCCGGCCCCATGATCGATGCCGTTGTAAAAATCCTGATTAAAAAAGGTGTACCTGAAATTCGAATTCTCTATGATAAGTTCTGAGGAATAATGAAAAGTATAATTAAATTCCTTACATCAATACCCCTGGCAGTCACATTAATACTGATTATCGCCGCACTCTCTATAGTTTCCACATTAATTCCCCAGGATGAGGCGAAGAGTTTTTATGAGAACAAGTACCCTTCTCCGGTCGCTTTTATAATCGTAACAACGGGATTTCATCATTTCTCAACCTCACTTTTGCTTATCACACCTGTGGTATTTTTTTTCATCAACCTCTGCGCCTGCACAATCCGGAGGCTTTTCAGGGAACTTAATAAGAAAATACACCGCCGCTTCGGACCTGATATAATTCATTTCGGACTGCTGGTGCTCATTATCGGAAGTCTCGTGACTATAACCGGTAAAGTGAAAGAATTCACCTATCTTGGCAAGGGTGATTCCGTCAAAATTATGGAAGACTATACATTGGTAGTCGACGATTGCGAATATATCATGTACGACGACGGAAGAGCAAAAGACTGGATTTCCACTCTATCAATTATAAAAGACGGAGAGACAATTGTTTCTTCTTTTGCCGTGGAAGTAAACAAACCCTTGTTGTTCAAAGACCTGAAGATTATGCAAACTTCCTATACCGATGAACCAATACTTATTGTGGCAGATAAAGATGGAAAAGAATACCAATGGCTCCCGGGACATCTTATAAAAACTGACAATTCAACTATCCTCTTCCATGGCATAAACACAAATCCCCGGGATAAAAATGATAAAGCCGCGATATTCGAAGAGAATTTTGATGATAACACCATGCATTTTATTACAGGGAAACCAGGGGATACGATCACGGATTATCTCATAAAACAAGTATACCTCCGTGATATGACCGGACTTACCTTTGTTATCGATCCCGGGTTTGATCTTGTTTTAATCAGTCTTATCCTTATCGGGCTGGGATTATCTCTCACGTTTATACAAAAAATTGGAGATAAAACTATATGATTACGACTTTGGCCTTTATCCTTCTCATCATTGCTGCTATCATCCAGATAATCTTTCTCATAAAAAAACAAACCGCTTATGATCCCATATCTCTTTTTATATTTATCGGTGTCGCAATTCTGTTATGTATCAACTTTATTGATAGAAGTATAAAGATTCAATTTGCCGCAATCACCAATACCTTTGAATCCCTTATATTTTATTGCATGAACCTGATGATTGTCATAATATTATTCCGTGTTCTTGTAAAAAACAAAATATATCCTCTCATTATTTTTGGTAGTACAATTGTCGCAATTGCACTTCTTGCCATCGCGTCTTCTCCCATCGCGCCCCGGGAGGTATTACCACCGGTACCAGCCCTCCAATCAACCTGGCTGAGTCTTCATGTATCCCTTTCTTTTATAGGCGAGGCGTTCTTCGCCGTGGGATTTATCACGGCTATTTATTATTTGTTGGTTAAAGACGAGGAAAAGAAAAAAAATATCTACCGCTTGATGTATACATTTAATGCAATCGGGTACCCCATATTTACCGCAGGCGCCCTTATTTTTGGGGCAATCTGGGCCCAATACGCCTGGGGATCATACTGGAGCTGGGATCCGAAAGAAACATGGGCACTTATCACCTGGCTTGTCTATACAGCTTATTTACATACCAGGTTAGTACCCAAAATTGATAAAAAAGTTGCCGCATTATTATCGATTATCGGATTCTCATTTACGGTTTTCACTTTTTTCGGAGTAAATTATTTATTACGGGGAATGCATAGTTACTTATAACCGGAAACCGGTAATACCGGCAATATATATTTCGGAAGTTTTACAATAATTATCCGGAATTTCCACTGAGTAATGTTTTTTTATTTTCGACAAATCAGAAGAAAATAAACAAAACTGCAGGATTGAGTGGTCGGGAGAAAATAATTAATTGGGAGTATATTACTAAAATAATCAAAATTAATTTGACACTCACTGAATTTTAAAATATGCTATTATTATTAAATTAGTAGACTATTTAAACTGATTTAAGATCATTGGAAGGTATAGGAGTCTGAGAAATGAAAAATAAAAAGGTCTATTTGAATCGAATGAGGAAGAATTTATACTTTTTTTTATTTATCTTTCTCATACTTTTTTGTTTGGTTCTTACAGGATGTGACAAGAAAACAGCCATCTTACCAACTCAATGCAGCAAATGTCACAGCAGCAGTTTTCCCGAATATGGAGTCCTCGGTGCCAAAGCCCACTATGAAGTATCAGGACATAATATCCTGGGAAATGCCTCCTACTCGAATGGTGACGGATGTCAACGTTGTCATACGAATGAGGGATTTATTGAATATAAAACCTACGGAGAACCCAAAGAAGGCAGCTATATCAAATATCCTTCACAACCCGGCTGCTTCACCTGTCATCAACCTCATGAAACAGGAGATTTTTCTTTACGGGCTCCGGGAGCAGTGACCTTGGAGACTAAAGTAGTCTTTGACAGAGGGAAAGGTAATATCTGTGCGAACTGTCACCAGGCACGGGGCAGGGCAAAAGCAACAGTGAAGGAAATGCCTGTAAAAGCTCTCGCGTCGTACTGGGGCGCTCATCATGGCCCGCAAGCCGATGTTTTTATGGGAACAAATGCCTTTGAATATGAAGGGAAAAAATATTCTAATGGAATGCACACATCAAAAGTGGAAGATGGGTGCATCGCATGTCACATGACGCTTCCCGAAGCACGTTACAGTTTAAGCGCAGGTATCGGGGGTCATAGTTTTAATATTGCAGGAGATGTACATGAAAGTCCGGTGCTGAATAATGCAGGGTGTCTGCTCTGCCACAGCACAAGGGACCAGGTGAGAGGAAAAGAAATCTTTGATGTTAAAACAAAAGATTATGATACCGACGGAACCCTGGAACCATTACAGGAAGAAGTTGAAGGACTCCTTGAACGTTTTGTAAACACGAATGGTACAGGCTACCTCCAGAAACTTAATCCCCCGATGTACAGACCTGACGGGAGTCACAACTGGTCAACAGATGCAACGATGCGTCCGGTTCCGGAAGTCGCGGCCTTGTATAACTATAAATTCATTCTTGAAGACAGAAGTAAAGGAATTCATAATACAAATTATACCATTCAGATATTATACGATACAATTTCATCCCTCGATTCTACTTTCGACACCTCATTACGTCCTCACTAATACAGATTACTCGCTATTAAAATCGATTTCTATTCTTCGATTTTAATAGCGAGTTTTTATCTTTTTTTGTAAATCCGGCAATAAAATCTATTTTCCGGATGACCGGGATAAAAAAAATTGCCTTAAAGGATCTGATAATTTTAAAATAAAAATACCCCAGGCGCGATTCGAACGCACGACCTGCGGTTTAGGAAACCGACGCTCTATCCTACTGAGCTACTGGGGCATTACAGGAAATCAGTGTAGTTATTATATCCATCCATGTCAATGGGCAGACAAGGGAAAAACTCTCTACATGTGTAAAAAAAAAGGCTGCCCAAAATATTCTTTGGGCAGCCATGGCATACTCAATCTTATTATCCTATCGCCTTGTTTCCTTTTTCTCCGGAACGAATCCGGATTGTTTCCGCTAACTCGATAACAAATATTTTTCCATCACCTATTTCGCCGGTGCGGGCTCCTTTTACGATCGCATTAATTGTGGCATCAACAAATGTATCGTTCACAGCTATTTCCAGACGCATTTTTTTCAAAAGATTCACTTCCATAGTGACTCCTCTGAAGGTTTCAGTATAACCTTTCTGCTGTCCGCATCCTAATGCATTTGTAACGGATATCTTGAATACTTCGGCTTTATAAAGTTCCCTTTTTACATCAGGAAGCTTATGTGGCTGTATATACGCAATAATTAATTTCATATGAACACCTCTCTTCCTTCCTACTTATTCAGTAGTAAATATCTGGAATCCGCTATAAGATTCCATTCCATGCTCTTCAATATCAAGTCCTTTCAATTCTTCTTTCGGACTGACACGGAGCCCCATTGTATTCTTGATAACAAGAAACAGAACAAGGGTTGTCACAATTACCCAGCCGAAGACAGAGAACGCACCAAGGATCTGAACACCCAGCACGCTTATGTCGCCGCCGAAGAAGAGACCATTTACTCCCCCGAATGCTTCCTGGGCGAATAGGCCGGTAACAATTGTACCGAATGTACCGCATATACCGTGAACGGATACGGCACCTACAGGATCATCAATATGAAGAACCTTATCGAAGAACTCAACCGCCAGGACAACAAGGATACCTGCCAGTAAACCTATAATAATTGCACTTAAGGGTGACACAAACGCGCATCCCGCGGTAATGGCTACAAGTCCCGCGAGGGCGCCATTAAGGGTCATACCGGGATCCGGTTTCTTAAACCGTATCCACGATGTAAACATCGCCGTGATGGCGGCGGCAGCTGCCGCAAGGCTTGTATTCACTGCAATAAATGCTATTGAAGGAGCAGTCCCCGCAACCGTACTTCCGGGGTTAAATCCAAACCAGCCAAACCAGAGAATAAAGACACCAAGAGAGGCAAGGGGAATATTATGACCCGGAATTGCTTTTACCGTCGTTTTTCCATTCCCTTTAATATATTTACCTGCCCTTGGTCCAAGGATGATAGCTCCTACTAATCCGGCCCAGCCACCGACAGAGTGAACAACTGTAGAACCGGCAAAGTCCATAAAACCGAGCTGGGAAAGCCATCCTCCGCCCCAGATCCAGTGTCCCACCACCGGGTAAATAAAAGCCGAGATGAAAACACTGTAAACGAGATATGCCTTGAACTTTGTACGTTCAGCCATAGCTCCTGATACAATTGTCGCGGCTGTCGCTGCAAAAACGCACTGGAAAAGCCAGAAGGCAAAGGTCCAGTTGCCCTCTGTTGTCCCGGGATCTGCCCCGGAAAGAAAAAAGCCATCTGTTCCGAATAAACCCATCATCGTTGTTCCGAACATCAGACCAAATCCAATAATCCAGTATGCAATAG
>JAFGRV010000280.1 GCA_016934975.1 Spirochaetales bacterium
ATGGTCCTTGATAACGTGCGAGTGAATGCAGGCTCATTTTCCCTTACCGATATTTCTTTTTCCTTTCCCAAAGAAAGTATTCTTGCTGTCCTCGGGCCCTCGGGTTCCGGGAAATCACTCCTGCTTCACGGGATCGCGGGATTGGAGGAAATAACAGCGGGCGCTGTTTTTATCGGTAAAAAAAGAATCGATATGTTAAAAACGAGTGAAAGACGAATCGGATTTGTTTTTCAGAATTATGCCCTGTTTCCCCATCTGTCGGCCAAAGAGAATATCATGTTTTCCTTTTTTTCAAATAAACAGAAGCAGGCAAAAAACGACGATGTGAAAATAGCACTAAAAGAATTACACCTTGATGCGGCATATCTCCCGTTTAAACCGGAAGAACTTCCCGAAGGGATGAAACAACTCGTTGCCATCGGCAGGGAAAAGATCAGGGACGTGGATCTTTTTTTGATGGATGAACCGATGAGCCGCCTGGATAAAGATCAACAACTTAAAATCAGGATGATTATTAAGAAGATTCTTTCAGACCTCGGGAAAACCACCATCATTTGCGTGAATGATCCCCAGGATGCCCTCGCATTAAGCAATTATGTTGTTATCCTTATTGACGGCAAAATAAAAAAGTTCGGTGAAACACAACATGTTTATAACAATCCCCAATACCCGGAGGTGATGGAACTATTCTCCTGTTATGGTGTGAACAAATACCCTGTCCGGATCCAAAACCAACAGGTTTCCGCTTTTTCATACAACATACAAAAAGAAGACGGCGAATATCTGCTTTATTTCCGGTCGGAAGAAATCAAACTCATGGAAGACGGAAAAGGAATCGATGCCGAAATTATCCGGGAACATTTTCTCGACGGAAAGAATAAAATCGTCGAGTGTGTTGCATCCGGCAACACGGAATTGCAGCTCCTTGTTCCTTTACATATAAAAAAGAATGTGCGGTTTGTACCGGTTAATCCGTTATTTGTTCCGGTACAATAACAAAGGATCAAACTATGTTATCATATTCGGAAAAATATCAATCTGTTTATTCGGAAGATTGGAAGGATCTCGACTCACTGCCAAAGGATACGGGGGGTGAGCATCGCGCGGTTCCGGGAACAGAGTATCCCGCTGCGAAGAACGGTTTTTATATTTATCTTCCTTCCGGTTACGAAACATCCCCGGTGAAATATCCGGCTCTCGTGTTTTTACATGGGTCCGGTGAAGCGGGAAACAGCACTTGGGATCGGGAGAACCTTACCAAGGTCTGTAAGAACGGACCTCCCCGGATGATAGAAGCGGGAGAATGGGATCCTCCTGTCCCGTTTATTGTGATCTCTCCCCAGTCGATGCCGGTTTATCCTTGGTGGAACGGAATAGATAAAACCTTGGAAGCTTTGGCCGGGGATTATCCCATCGACACAACACGGATATATGCGACGGGGCTCAGTCTTGGGGGGACCGCTATATGGGAAACCATGCGATTGAGCGGAGATTCTAGTAAACTGATTGCCGCAGCGGTTCCTGTTTGCGGAACACCCTGGGAATATGATAAGAAGCCGAAAGACTATATAGGGAATGTCCGTCATTATCCTGTTTGGGCCTTTCACGGGATGCATGATACTGTGGTGGATCCCGGGACCCCTCAAAAAGCTGTGGCCGCTATAAATAAAACAGATCCACCCTTTCCCTTTCGATTCACACTGTTTACCGGATTGAGTCATTCGTGCTGGGAAGAGGTATATACCTCGCAGTTTAAAACACCGACTGATCCGGATTGGGATTTCTTTGATTCGGATATTTATTCATGGATGCTTCATTACCGGCGGATTGAGAAATAAATTGTTACTTTCAACCGTATAATGGAATATTTTACCATAGAAAGGAAATGATTATGGCAAAGATTACGTTAGAAAATATTTGTAAGTCCTATACGGCTTCTTCTTCTAAAGCGACAATTTTCGATTTTATGGTTCCCTTCGGAGGTATGTTTCAAGCAAGCAGAATGACCAGGGAAGGAAACGCGGTCAATCCCAAAAGGGACGATTTTGTCCTTAAAGATGTGAACCTTACAATTCCAGACGGAAAAGTGATGGTCATCCTGGGCCCAAGCGGGTGTGGTAAAAGTACTCTCTTACGGCTCATCGCCGGGTTAATACCCGTGGACTCGGGGCACATATGCTACGATGGGAAAGATATGGGGACTATTAAAACGTCGGAACGAAAAATAGGGATGGTTTTTCAGAATTATGCCTTATACCCCCATTTTACCGCCAAAACGAACGTTTTATCCTATTTTTTATTTAAGAAGAAAACACCGGAGCTGGATCAAATTGCACGGGAAAAGTTCCAAAAGACCAGTGAATTGCTGGGGGTTGATATCAAGTATCTGATGAATAAGCAACCTGCCACACTCTCCGGCGGTGAAAAACAGCGTGTCGCTATCGGACGTTGTATCACCAGGGATCCGGCATTATTTTTACTGGATGAACCATTTTCCAATCTTGATGCAAAACTCCGGGAGAAGTACCGGTATCAGCTGAAAAAGCTGCTCCGGCATTTTCAGATTACCACCGTGTACGTCACCCACGATCAGCAGGAGGCGCTTTGCTTCGCCGATGAGCTTGTGATTATGAACATCGGGAGTATTGAGCAAGTGGGAACACCGGAGGAAATCTACAAATTCCCATCAACCTTATTTGTGGCAGAGTTTTTAAATCCTGTCCCGGAAACCCCGGCAATAAATACCCTGGAGAGTGAAATGTTTCCGGGAGCCGGTGAGGGGAAGCTTATCGGGGTGCGTCCGGAGGATATGGCCCTGGCTGGCGATTCTTCTCAAGTACTAATGATTTCGGGAGTGATAACCGAAGTCCGTCATCTCCCGATCCAAAGGGCTACCATTCTCTGTGTGAGTGCAGGGGAGCATGACATTTATGCCCATCTCCCTTTGGATGAAGGGATCGTTGAAAATAAGACTGTCACATTGTATTTTACCAAATACCATGTTTTTGATAAAGAGAGTGGGAAGAGGATACGCAGCTTTTCCGGAATACACAACAGTATCCTGAAGCAATGATTATTCCCATAGTTTTTTTTGATAGAACTTGCATCGTGATACGATATCAATTACACTCATTAAATATATAAGGAGTGTTGCCGGCAGTAGCCGGCTTCCGATTG
>JAFGRV010000281.1 GCA_016934975.1 Spirochaetales bacterium
AGCTTAATCTTCCTTGAACAATAATTTTTGCTAAAAAACAAGAATTTCAGGTATAATAGTATAAGGAGTTTGAAAGAAAAAAGGTAATTTAATAATGAAAATCATTTCCACTATTGACATTTTGAAGATCATTTAATATACCTATAAGTGATAATGATTTCCATTATCATGAAAGGAATTATTGAGAATATTAACAGTGGCAGCGTATTTAATTCTATTATTGACAAGTGAGTAGGGATCTCTATTTCTATTAGGAATGAGAATCGACATTGAGCTATAAATGTAATAACTCTATCTATGATTTAAGGAGGAAGACTAATGAAAGTATTACCAGATTTAATTATTAAGGAATGGAATAACAGGAAAGGACCAATTATATTAACAACGGTAAATAAGGAGAATATACCTAATTCAATATATGCGACCTGCGTATCACTTTATAATTCAAATACAATCTGTATAGCAGATAATTATTTAAATAAAACAAAACAAAATATTCTTGATGGAAGCTACGGAGTTGTCCTTTTTATTACAGAAGAAAATAAATCATATCAAATAAAAGGGCAAATAGAATATATCAAAGAAGGTGAGCTCTATGATGATATGAAAAAATGGAATCCGAAAGATTTTCCAGGACATGCTGTCGTAGCACTAAAAGTAGAACAAGCTTACTCAGGTGCAGAAAAATTATTATAAAAACATTTAATCCGATAAGTTGTTTGATTACTGGATTTATTTAAAAAAGACATGATAGAAAAACATCTTTCTTCCCCCAAATTCCGGATGAGTCAATGTGGAAACGATCATATATGGGGTAATACTGAGGAGGTATAAATGCCTACATATGAATATAAATGCAATAATTGTGGATATCAGTTTGAAAAGTTACAGGGAATGTCTGATGATCCGATAAAGTCCTGCCCTCGTTGTAAAGGAACCGTAAAAAGGCTTGTAAGCGGTGGAATAGGAATTATTTTCAAAGGAAATGGTTTCCATTCTACGGACTATAAATCACAAAATTTGAATGAAAATAAAACACGGTGTGGAAAGAATCAAACATGCTGCGGACGTGAGACACCTTGCGAAAGGCCGCCTTGTGACAAATAATAATCACTTATCTACTTCAAAAACAGTAGGTGAAGAACTAACGAGAGTTATAGAGGAAACAAGATGAAGGAAAATAACTTTTTTAATCATATTGGTATTTCAATAAAGTATATATCAGATATAAATGATTTTTATATTGATATTCTTAAAATGAATGTTGAAAAGAAATTTATTTTAGATATGTCACTTGCAGAACAAATTTTTGATGTACAAAAAGAAATCGAAATTATTACTATTGGTAAAGATAATTTAAAAATTGAGCTGTTTATTTCCATATCCAATCTCAATAATTATTCTCACATTTGTATTTCTGTTGATGATAGAAATGAAATTATCGAAAAAGTAAAACAAAAAAATTATCCATATAAAATCATTAAAAAGAATCCCTTTGATATGGTTTTTATAAAGGATAAATCAAATAATTTATTTGAAATAAAGCAATATTAACATGGAGAACAAGTATGAGGAGTATGGAAAATCTGTTAAAAAAAACAGGATACTCCCCTCGGAGATCCTATTTTAAGAAAGACCTCTGCGCCTGTAAAGGTTTTTCATTCTAAATTCCATAAATTTTTGGATAAATTAAGCAGTATTTTAAAAAGAATAAAAAATGGAGCAGGATTAGCTGTGCCTCAGATTGGGATTTTAAAACGAGTGTCGATAATTAACTGCGAAAACAGATTTATCGAATTGATTAATCCGGAAATCATACATATGACCGGAGAGCATTATGCAAGAAAAAAAATGCTTAAAAGATTTCATACTCTGCTTCATTTAAACCAAGCTGTTTTATTATTGATTTTGTTTTATTACGGAAATATACTTTTGTACCGTATTCATTTACCATAACGAAACCTTCTCCCATATCATTTGACAGGTACGGCAAATAGAGTTCATGCATCATATCAAACTTTTTCTCGTATTCACTATAAAGGAAAAGTTTATTTTCCGGGGTGATAAATTCTTTTAAATATTGTTCATATAGTTTTCGATATTCGGGAATTTCAAAGATTTTTTCCGATAAAGGAGATGTGTACTCACAGCACGCATTTAATAGAAACGGAGGGATTGAGGGTGCCACTAATTTCAGGAACGATTTGCACCGGTTTCCCCATTCATAAATGCCGATCGTTGCCGTATCAAATAATGCAAATCCTCCTCCAAGGCTCATATCGTAATCATTAGGGAAAAAATCAATCTTACCGGTATTGTTAAAATAAAGGTAATAATTGTTGCCCATGGCCCAATAATCATCCCACTTACCCACAAGTACGTTCATGGCCTGATACCGCAAAAAGCGGTCTGTCTCGAAATGAGTCTCCAGGTATTCCTTTAGTTTTTGTCCCTTGAGTTTATTAAGATTTTTTATAAAAGCATGCAGCACCTTATGCTCAGGGTTCTGTTTGTTGGTTTTTAAATCGTAGGTCGGTCTGTAATGTTTTTTCCAATCCTTTATCCCGATTACTCTTTTTTCACTAAATATTACATTCCCGGTAAACTTTGAATCCAAAGGCTCCAGGGTTGCAGGACCGGAGTCTCCCCAGAGGCATTTATAGAGATTCCCGTCATTTCCTTTTTTACCAAAGCGTTGTGTTAAAAAAGATTTATCTATCGGTTCGATGAGCGTATGAATACCGAAATAGTGTTTATTCCTGCCAATGTGAATTGTAAGTTTTGCAGAACCGGTCCTTGAAGTATAGACACCAGCCTTTTGTAAAAGATCATAACAAAACAATTCCCTGATCTGTGAATTATCCCAACGGGTATCCTGGAGATTAACCCTCAACTCAAGTTCCCGCAAACTGCAAAATCTGCGTTCATTTCTGCTGATATCTTCTATTGTTCCAGGCTTTTCATCGAAGGGTTTGTTAAATTTAATCTTGAAATGTGCACGGTGGAACAAACCTTTTGTATCCCGGGGCAGAGGACGGGTATAATGACCCTTCGTTCGAAAGCCAATCTCATCAATCTCAATTTCACCGAGAGGTCCCTTATATTTAAAATCCGCCTGCCGGTAATTTCCCGTAAGTCCCTTTTTATCCCAGTCTTTTTGAGCATACGTTTTCATATCTGAAAGAAGACCATCCCATTCCGATTCTGTCATAACAATTTCAATGTCATGAAGATTTCCATGGGTAAAAAGTACTTCATATCCATCGGGGATATAATTGTTTTTTTGGATTGATTCTTTAAGGGCTTTTTCATCAATCTGTTCGGGATTCAACTGCTCTTTGGTTTTTTCCATTTTTTCCCGTGGCATATGATTAAGACAACTCATCATGAGTAAAAGTAATAAGAGAAGGCAACGGATGAGGTGCAGAGTGATTTTTCTTTTAATGATAAGGTGTATTTCTTTCAGTATGATAACTCCTTCCGGAAATGTGACTTTCTATAATTTTTCTTAAGATGATAGTAATCTAAGGGTTATTTTTTGTCAAGAATGTCTCCTTGAGCAACAGAATTCGTCATATCATCCTCATAAATTTATTACAGCAGGAGTAATACATTTTCATTTTTCATGAAGAAAAAGTAATCTGATATATTTATGATTTCCTTAAAAAAAATATTGCGTAATGTTGTCCAATAAAATATAATGGAATATAAAATTTGATCCAAGGAGACGACGATGAATCAAAAAAAAGAGAAATTATTTATTTTTAAAACCAACGTAAAACTGTCTTTTTTCATCTGTTTTTTCTTTTGTGTCTTCGGCTTTATCATTCATGCCGATGGGGCATATATTCCTTTTACCGGTGATATCATCGCCTATGAACCAAGCCAGAGCGCAGTTATAGGTTGGGATGGCTATAAGGAAGTGCTGATACTTTCCACAAATGTCCGCTCCGGAAATAAGGCTGCCGGCTGGGCGATTGAACTCATTCCTTTTCCTTCCCTCCCATCCGAACCGTCAGCCGGGACATTAGATACTTTTTCTGCTTTTTCGGATTTATTTGAGTCAAAAATCGGAACAAAGAGAGTTGGGGATGTTAATGTGGATCAAACCATTGATATTGTGGACGCACTTTTAGTGGCACTCTATTATGTGGGACTGAAACCATCAGGCTTTTACAAGTACACCGCGGATGTTAACGGAGACGGAAATATTGATATTATTGACGCCCTCCTCTTAGCCCAGTATTATGTCGGTTTAATGAATGGTTTTACAGGGGGGAGGATCGATGAGGTTCATGTGGAGTTCAGCGACCGGATCGGTATTCATAATCTTACGGTTGTACAGACAGAAAACCCGGCTCAGCTTATCAGCTTTGCAGAGCAGGTCTTAAGCGAAGTAACTGTTACCGATGATGTACAATGGAATGATTTTCAGGTAATTGCAGAAGATTATATTAACCGCGGTATTACATACTGGGTTATCGACCTTCTGGATCTGACCTCCACCGTGAAAAGCAGGGATCCTCTTATTTACACTTTCGAAACCTCCTCTTTATATTTTCCCCTTCGTGTCTCATCAGTTAATTCCGGAAATACATTAATAGACATTATCACCATTACAAAAAACAAATTGGAGAGAGAAGCAATCGAAGCCGCGGGATTTGAGGGTATTCCAATTGATACGTATTTTGAAATTATCGGCCCGGAACTCATCGGCACAAATGATGAAATTGCGAACCTGTTTGCAATCTTCTCATCTCCATTATGGATCTCGCGTCACTATTACCAGGGAGCATTAAAGGATTTGGATACGGATTTAATCGTACAGGAACGGTAACATTTACCATTTATATAGTCTCTTGAAATAATTCGATAATACTCGTTTTTTAAAGGCGGCTTGGGAGTGTTTTTATTTTCTTATAAAAAAAGGGTCCATCTCTACCCGGAAGGACGATAATAAGGTCACATAAAAATATAATAATGAAGATAAATAATATGGAGGAAAATTATGATAAAAAAATCAATTCTTTTGCTGCTATTTATAATAATTGCACCATTCTCTTTCGGAGATCCGGGTGATTCCCCCGGGGATATGTGGTTTGTCGTTCCCCAGGGAGTACAGCAAGGAGATCAATTATCCATTGAAATTCATGTAAATACCGGCGATCAAAAAATCGCAGCTTATGGCATTGATATTCTTATAGATATGCGGTATCTTAAACTGGATCATGATTCAGGGGGTATAGATGCCGGTCCTGACGGATTTATTTCTGCTTCATCTTCTTCAGGAAGTGACCTTATGGTTATTTCCGGTTTTGATGCCAGTGGAACAGGACCCGGAGCAAATCTTTATATTCTTACAGTACATTGTATTGCTTTGGAAAACGGTCCAAGTTTATTACAACTGACAGTAGATAGTTTAATGGATGAATCAGCATATACTATCGGAACACCTAGAGGATTTAACAATTGTATTACTATCGGGAGTAATGGAATCGCCGGTGACGCGAATCAAAGCGGGGAACTGACAATTGTCGATGCCTTACTTGTAGCCCAATATTATACCTTTACAAAACTCACCACTCCCATCGATACAAGCGTCACCGATGTTAACCAGGATGGGAATATCGATATTGTGGATGCCTTATTAATTGCACAGTATTACGTGGGAATTATCGGTCCATTACCTATTATTGGAACACCGGGTCCTCCACTATCTCCTGCTCCGACACAACCCGGTGCTACCCCCACCCCAACCCAAATCCGGGTAACCTTCCCCGATCCGGGGCTTGAAGCAGCGGTCAGATATAAGCTGATGATACCGACAGGCGAGGCTATCTACACTCAAGATGTAGAGGATGTTGATTCCCTTTTCTTTAGTTATGAAAATATCACCGACCTTACGGGGATGGAGTATTTCACCTCTTTATCTATATTATATCTTGGAAATAATAATATCAGTGATCTCACTCCATTAGCACAACTCACGAATCTCACCCGTCTGGATATTCAGGATAATGACATGAGCGACCTTTCACCCCTTGGGAACCTGACAAATCTAACGAGTCTTGTTGCATCGGGAAATACAATAAGCGATCTCGCTCCCATCGCTTCGCTTACTCACCTCAAGACCCTGGATCTGGATGAAAATAATATAATCAATCTTGAAGCCTTAACTGGTATGACGGAGCTTCTCACGCTCCATCTCAATTTTAACACCATAAGCGACGTCAGTCCCTTAGGTCATCTTACCCAGCTTACCGAACTCTGGCTGGCATCAAATACTATTCATGACGTCAGTCCCCTTGAAACCCTCACAAACCTGACGACCTTGCGGCTTTATATAAATAATATAAGCGATGTCAGTTGCCTGGCTTCATTACATAATTTGGATGCCCTCGCTTTGGGAGCCAATAATATTACCGATGTATCGCCCCTCGCGCAGCTCACCAGCCTTACTTCCCTTTCACTTTATGAAAATAATATAAGTGACATACATTCCCTTATCAGCCTCACCTCTGTAAAATATTTATATTTGTCAGATAATGTGATAAGTGATCCGAGCCCCTTAACCGAACTCACTCAGATTGTAACCCTTTATCTCAGTAATAATCCGATTTTGCAGAGAGATATCGATGCTCTTAAAAATGCTTTGCCCGATACCAGGGTGATATTTTAAAGCACTTCCATAAATATACGACAATTGTACTCTATCGAGTTTTACACACCCCTGTCTTCGGACGGGGGTTTCTTTTTATTTCCTATTAATAACCGGCAGCTCTTTTTTTTTAT
>JAFGRV010000282.1 GCA_016934975.1 Spirochaetales bacterium
ATTCTTGATTTCTTGTGAACCTGCGTTTCGCTATTATTCCGCATATTCTTGTAAAAAAACAAGAATATGCGGAATAATAGCATAAAATACTCTTTACTATCGACAGAAAAAAGAATAAACCTGAGAAAACTGAGGATGATTTATTTTCATCTTTACTCAATATAATGGCATCCCCGGGAAATTTTATTGGAAGAGGCTGCACGGACGATAATTGTGGCGGCAAGAACACTGTTACGGAGTTCAATAATCTTTCTGGTTATTTTTGCCTGTTTATAAAATTTCTCAATTCTGTGGCTTAAATAATTCAGATCCGCGAGAGCACGGACAAGACGCTTACTTTTACGGATAATACCAGCATAATTCCACATCGTCGTCTGCAAATTGAGCATATCCTGATTTATGAGAATAGGATCAAATTCTTCTTCCGCAGCAGGATAAATCCAGTCGGGAATATTTTTTTTCAATGAGGCCGGGATGTCGAAGGGTTGTTCCATAATAGAGTTCACAACTTCCCGTCCGAAAAATAATCCCTCCAGCAAGGACATTGATGCAAGTCTGTTGGCCCCATGGAGACCTGTGCAACTGGCTTCTCCGATGGCATACAAACCCGGGACCGATGTGCTTGCTTTAAGATCCACTTTTATGCCGCCGCAAAAATAATGAGCCGCGGGAACAACCGGAATCGAATCCTTCGAGATATTAATACCAACTTCCCGGCATTTATTATAAATTCCGGGAAATCTTTCCTCCAAAGCAATATGTTTCATGAGCATAGTATCGAGATAGACAAAATGAGAACCATCCATCTCCATTTCCCTGAAGATTGCCCTTGAAACCTCATCTCTCGGGGCCAGATCTTTTAATTCCGGTTCATATTTTACCATAAAGAATTCATTTCTTTTATTTTTCAATCTCGCCCCTTCCCCGCGCAAGGATTCGGAGATAAGAAACCGCTCTACGTCTCTATGAAAAAGAATTGTGGGATGAAACTGAACATACTCCGCATTCAGAATTTCCGCACCGATGCGATAAGCCATGGCGATCCCGTCACCTGTTGCTCCCGGGGGATTGGAAGTATGGAGAAAAAGGTTTCCGACACCACCGGTAGCGATTATAACGGAAGGAGCAAAAAAGATATCGACCTGATTTGATTTTTCATCATAGACATAAGCACCAATAACTTTAGTACTTTTATATCGTTGCTGAGAATCGAGGGAATTATGGGTATTGGTTATAAGATCAATAACGATGTGGGAAGGAAACATCGTGATATTTTTCTTATTTACAATATAGGCATAAAGTGCATTCTCCACATTTTCGCCTGTTGTATCTTTTACATGGTAAATCCTTCTTACCGAATGAGCGGCTTCCATTGTTTTATCAATTTCATTTTCCTCATTACGGGAAAACTCTACACCAATCTTCTTTATAAGAAACTCTACAACCATTTCCGGAGCATACCCGGATATCATCGCTACGGCTTCCTTATAATTCATACCATCCCCGGCACGAAAGACATCCTCCATTAAAAGCTCTTTGGAATCCTCATCACTTTTCGCAACAATTCCCCCCTGGGCATAAAAAGTATTACATTCAGTGAGCTGAGATTCCTTTGAAACCAGGGCAACCTGAAGCCCTTTCTCTGCCGCAGTGATAGCCGCGGTAAGTCCGGAAATACCACTTCCGATTATTAATACATCAAATTCCATACGTTTTGACATTAATCAAATCCTTTAAATAAAGTATTGTCATCTCTAAAATCTCTTCATTATTAAAAGAGAAAATTGCAGAAGCTTCTTTTATATTTCAATATTTAAGGAAAAATCAAAAGCATCTACAGATTTGGTAAGTTTTCCTACAGATATATAATCTACATCGAGTTTGCTTACCTGTCTTATGTCTTTCATATCCATTTGCCCCGATACCTCACACTTCACTTTATGATTGATAAGAGTTACAGCTTTCTTAATCTGCCCGAGACTCATATTATCGAGCATAATCACATCAACCTCACAATCCAGGGCCTCCCGGACATCGTCCAATGTCCGGCATTCAACCTCGATCCTGAATTCTCCGGCCCATTTCGTCTTTATTCTCTTTACCGCTTCCGTAATCCCTCCCGCCGCATCAATATGATTATCCTTAATGAGCACCATATCATAGAGACCCATCCGGTGATTTGTACCCCCCCCGACACGAACCGCGTATTTTGACAATGCCCGAAAACAAGGAAGTGTTTTACGGGTATCGAGAATCCTCACCTTTCCCGGCCGGGCTGTTGCGCGAACAAAGGTATTCGTTCGTGTTGCGATCCCTGAAAGAAAAGAGAGAAAATTTAAAGCAACCCTCTCCGCTTTTAAAAGAGAACAAACCTTGCCTGACAACGCTGCGACCTGATTCCCCGGAACTAATGCCGCCCCATCGTCATAGGAAAAAGAAACCGATGTCTCCGGGTCGATCACCCTGAAAACAGCAGTAAAAACCTCTGCTCCCGCGAGAATTCCGGTGTCTTTGCTTAACAGGATCGCTTTCCCGGATTCCTCTGAAAAAATCGCCTGGGAAGTGACATCACCCTGGGTACTCAAATCCTCATCGAGAGCTTGCTTTATTAATGGTATATAATCCTCTTGTTTCATAATATCCATTGTAGATATATTACTTCATTCTGTAAAGGGTAATATTCGGATGAAAAAAAGCCCACCTATAGGTGAAAGAGGTTTTTACCCCTCACTATCAAAAAAAAAATTATTTCCGGTTCATTTTAATCCTCATTTTTTATAAAATAACATTTGACTAATCGGGATCAAATTAATATATTTCTTACCATTGATTGCATTCGCGATCAAATAGAGACATGCGGTACCAGGCTGTTGTTATAAGAATCACTATTATTAATACGCCGGACATTACTGCTGATGTCCGGATGCCCGTCACAACCATGTTCGTGTTTCAGCACAAAAACCTGACAGTGACAGGTAAAAGACCGGTTTGGAAGATAGCTGACAGGAGAGTTTGTATCAGATCTTTACAAAGGAATTTGAGTGAAGAATGGTACAAATATAACCGGAATTGAAAGAAATTAACTTATTTATTTTAAAAAAAAAGATTGATTCTTTTAAAGATTTCTTATAAAAACATGGAATTATTACTGGAATTTGGTTGACATTTTTTTATAAATTAATAGAGTAAAAATCGCTGGTTTTGTGAGTGCATAGAATTCTTCCCGGTTGCATAAATGCCGGAGGAAAGGTATTGACAATAAAAGCGAAATAAATGAAATCTTTCAGAGTAGAGGAATATATAATGATGAATAATAAAAAGAAAAAAAAATTACTATTAAAGGGGGAAATGAACAAGAATGAATAGCAAATTATTTTTTCAGGTTGAAAATGAAGATGATATGTCTGAGATGAGCGATCTTTTCATTAAATTCAGAGATGAATACAATGATGGAGATAATACAGATAATGATTATTATAATGATGATGACTTCGATGACCTGGATGATGATTTAGACGACGACCTTGACGATGATTTTGATGATGATCTTGATGACGACCTTGACGACGATCTGGATGATGATTTAGACGACGATCTGGATGATGATTTAGACGACGACCTGGATGATGATCTTGACGACGATCTGGATGATGATCTTGACGACGATCTGGATGATGACCTGGATGATGATCTTGACGATGATTTAGACGACGATCTTGACGATGATCTTGACGACGATCTGGACGACGATCTGGATGATGATTTAGACGACGATCAGGATGACGAATTGGATGATGATCCGGACTATGATGATTATGATGAGGATGATAATTTCTATGATGAAGATAATGATGATTACAAAATAAACTATAATCATCATTACAGGGTATCTGATGAAGAATTTAGAGACTATTATTCTGATTAGAGTTATAGAGTATTGTACCTTTAAACCATAGACGCTCAATCTCGTAAAAAATTCTTTCTTCGGACTCCATCAAATGAATTACCAGATTGCCGCAATCGAGTAGAATCCAACCTGTTTCTTTAAAACTTTTTTTATGATTCAACTGGTTTATTTTATTCTGCGTTAAAAAAGTATAGAGATGTCTCAATAATCCCTGGCTGTGGGCTTTACTTCGCACTGTGGTAATAACAAAATAATCAGTCCAGGAACACACATCACCGACATACATAACAATTGTATCACTGCATTTATGCTCGGACAGGAGTTCTCCAATCCCGATTGCGATCTCACTTTCTCTCTCTTTTCCATCTAATCCCATAATAATCCTTTCCTCATCTGTACGACAGGGTTACTCTATGTCCCTATCCGGGTTTCATTATTTTTTACACGTTTTTCCGTCAAAATCTTTTCCCAATATGATTGTCACATCCGCGTTCTCCTGACCATCACTCTTAATCTCCGTTCTTACCCGTTCGCATTGGATAATTTCCGCCACCTTTTTCGCAATATCAATCCGTCCCTTTCTATCTAAAATTATGGTTGCATTATAATTTGTGTGATCTGCATTGGAAATAGTAATCACTTCATAACCATAATTTTGATATAACTTCGCAGTCCTGCCCGCGAGTCCGTTAGTCTCGGTTCCATTAAGGATTTCCAGACTTACCGTGAGGACCTCGTCATCAAATGCTTCGACACTGGAAATAGTATCGAGCAATTGTTTTACATTCATTTTTAAATATTCGCCCTTAAAATGGGGAAAAAGCAATTCCTTATCTTCGACAATCGATATTTTGCCTTCCACTCTTCCGGGGTACATATGTTCCGTATCAAAATCCTTCATTTCCCTGATAAATGACTGAAGATCTCTGTCAGATATGTTGGTATGAACAAGACTGCAAAAAAGCTGAAACGGATCATCCAGGAGTAAAAATTCATTCGTCTCCGGCTCGCCGATGCGTTTCAGCAAGGCCTGCAAGAATTTCTGTTTTCTCCAGACTTTCTCCCTCTCTTCCTCATTTGCTTCCTCATAAAGGATATAATCCACGAGTTTGTCCCCATCAAGAATAACGCTCCCCGATGGAAGAAGAATTCTTCGATCCCTATATTCGGTATCTACCGGATTAGATATAAAAATTTCAGTTCCCTCGATCAAATCAATCATTTTTGAAATATCATCAATCTGTATATCAATATAAAAAGGAATATCCATATCAACAATCTGTTCGACTTTTTTCTTTAATGGCATCAAATTCCCCTTCTTATAAAGGACGCTTATTTTCTCCATTCTGTCGAGAGATTCGATTTTACTGCCAAGGTTCGAAGGAATATAAAAAACTCCTCCCTTTTTTTGTTCAGGATGATAAAGAAATATCTCCATAAATTGCATTTCATCTTCATCCGATACAATAAATAAAATTTTTAACGGGAGTCCCTTTTTTAATGTATTCGTAAGAATATCCGGTCTAAAGAAAAAGATTCCCGTCAGTATCATACTTATAACGAGTAGTACTATCAGAATAAGCAGGAAGATGCTTTTATCCAATACTTTTTTCCTCATCACTCTCCCCTGTTTTACATAAGTCTCTCTATAAATTACCTTACAGATGAATGTCCGGTAAATTTTTTACCCCCCGGTCAATTCCTTATATAATAAAAGAGTCATCGGGATGATTTCTCTTTTTTTACGCTTAGTATCTCTCAATTTTTCGTTTAAAACAAATAACATCATCTGTTTCAGATCCAGTCGTAATATCTCTTCCCGTTTCTCATTCGTCAGGAATTTCCTCCCGGGCTCCAGATAATCCGATACAAAAAGTATTTGTGACAATACCGGTGCACCCGGTTTTCCGGAAGTATGATATCGGATAGCCTCAATAATACCGGAATCATCGATGTGCCATCTTTCTTTTATAAATTCCGCCCCTGCCCTCCCGTGAAGAAGGATCGGATTTGAAACCTCCCAGGACAAAAGAGGATTTCCGTCTTTTGTCGCATATTCCGCGAGCTTATCGTTACCAAACTCCCGGGCTATATCATGGGAAATCCCCGCGATGAGCCCTTTCACCGGATCTATATCATACCGTTTACAAAGAGATTCTGCAAGCTTTGATACACCAAAGGAGTGGTTTTGTCTCTTTTTTGAGAGATTTTCTTTTATAAAAGAATAAATGGATTCGTATATTTCTATCATTATCTATCTATAATAATCTTTTTACTATTTTTTTCAAAGAGCCTGTTATTCGGATAATATTTGAGAAAGGAAAACTTTTCTTAAATCATCCAGACCTTTGCCTGTCACAGAAGAAATACCGATGACATAATCTTTGCTATACTTTTCCTTTATTTCCAGGAGTCTTTCTTCTGTCCCCATAACATCCATTTTTGTCCCGATGATGAGTCGTGGTTTTAAAATAAGCTCTCTGGAAAACCCTTCCAATTCCTTTTCCAGGGTCGGTGCGGCATTCAGGTAAAAATCATCACTCAAATCAACGAGAAAAGCTAATAAAAAGGTACGGGAAATGTGTCTTAAAAACTGAAATCCTAATCCCAATCCTTGTGAAGCCCCTTTGATGATACCGGGAATATCCGCGATGACGATATCCCGGTCATGGAATTTTATCACTCCGAGATTCGGAATTTTTGTGGTAAAGGGATAAGGTGCAATTTCCGGTTTTGCACTCGTAAGAACGGAAAGGAGAGTCGATTTCCCGGCGTTCGGGAGCCCCACCAGCCCGATATCCGCGATAAGATTAAGTTCGGCACGAAGTTTTCTGTGTTTTCCCGGTTCACCCGGCTGGGCAAAACGGGGAGCCTGTACCCGGGATGTGGCAAAATGGGTATTCCCCTTACCACCACGCCCGCCTTTTAAAAAAATTGTACTCTGATTTTCTTCGGTGAGATCAAGAAGCAGTTCCCCTGTATAGAAATCCTTAATGAGGGTACCGGGGGGCACTTCTATTATTTTATCGAGCCCATCCTTCCCATGGCACTTTCTTCCTTTTCCCTGCTCACCATTCTGGCCTTTAAAAATACGGTACCGTTTTAGATGAGATAATGTTTTAAGGTTTCTCTTGACGACAAAAATAAGATCACCGCCCCTGCCGCCATCACCACCATCAGGGCCCCCGCGGGGGACATACTTTTCTCTTCTAAAGGAAAGACAGCCGTTACCACCTGCTCCCGAGTATACATCTATAACTGTTTCATCTACAAAGATATTCACGCATGTACTCAATTGTTTTGATTTTGCTATTCCGCGTCATTGCTCCGCATTGACAATTCATTGCTTCGCATTGACGCGTCATTGCTTCGCATTGACAATTCATTGCTCCGCATTGAAAGCTCACTGCTCCGCATTAACACGTTACTGCACCGCATTAACACGTTACTGCACCGCATTGACCAAATGTTGATAAAATGTCCTTCATTCCTCATAGTACCAGGAAATAACATAATCACTATAATTCCGGCAGTTCCTGATCTGCGATCAATAATTGCCGTTCATATAGTTAACAACATTATTGTAATTCTGGCTGTAATTCAGGTTGGATTGAGATAAGTTTTCTGTTTTTCCTGGAATGAAAGAGAACAGTACCATCTTTTGTTGCAAAAAGCGTATCATCCTTCCCTTTACCAACATGATTCCCAGGATGGAATTTGGTTCCCCGTTGCCGTACAATAATTGTCCCGGCTTTCACTCTCTCCCCGCCGAATTTTTTTATACCGAGGCGTTGTGAGTTTGAATCTCTTCCGTTTTTTGAGCTTCCGCCGCCCTTTTTATGTGCCATCTATTTCCTCCGGAAAAATTTATTTAATTATTAACTTCAGTCTGTCGGGATATTCAGCTTCCAGGTCTTTCAGTCCGCATATGAGAACATCGGAAATTCCCTGCATCCTGTTCACTTGTGGTTCAGGAATCCATTTCAGCATAAAACCTAACTTCCCGCTCTCAGGGGCTTCTCCCTTAAATCCGACACCTTTGTCAACGTAGAGAACCCTGCTTATTGTACGCAGCAGAATCGTCACTGCTGCACAAAGGATATCCGAACCCTGGTTATCTAAAAGCGAATGCCCTTCGGCATCACATCTTCTGATACAGCCTCGTTCATCCTGTTGTATTATAATAGTAATCACGTCCTTAACTTATGCCGACGATGTCTTCTATCTTCACTACCGAATATGGCTGCCGGTGGCCGCGTGTTTTCTTATAACCCTTCCGTTTTTTATAACGGACAACTACTACCTTTTTATCTCTGCCATGGTCTTTCACAGTTGCCTGAACACTGACGCCGTCGACATATGGTGCACCGATTTTTACATCATCGCCCCCACCGACAAGCAGAACTGAATTAAATTCAACTTTTTCCCCGGCTTCCTGGGGTATCCGGTCAATTTTAAGCTCTATTCCTTTTTCAGCTTTGTATTGTTTTCCTCTTATGTCTATAAGTGCATACATGTTTATATACTCCTTTAAAATTATTCGCTTTTGTATTCTCTACTTTTTTATTCTCTCTTGTATTCTCTCTTATAATCGCTTTTTATATTCTCTTATATTCTCTTGTATTCTCTTTTTGCGAGCAATACCGTGACAGTATAAACCTCTGCCTTTAAATTTGTAAGTGCAAGGATACCAAAATCATCAGGATTAAGTCAAGAGATTTTTGATAAAAGATTACCGGGATAAGAGTAAAAATACTATAATTTCACCGACATAGAGATATAAATTAAAAATTTTCTCCTCATAATCCTGTTATTCCGGCTGTTGTCATTTATTTAATTCTTTTGTAGTATGGGTACATGGCACTCTTGCCATGAGTAAAAACGTTCCATAAGGCATTATGCGGATGACGGGCCTGACCTGCATCATGAATACCAGCCTTATGATAGTGAATAGACAGAGAAAGGAAAAACATGCCCCGGACAGCACAACACTTAAACCTGTTTACGGAATCCGTTATCCGCGAAATGACCCGTGTCGCCAACAGCCACAACGCGATAAATCTTTCCCAGGGCTTTCCCGATTTTGATCCCCCCCGTGAATTAGTGGAGGCGGCCAAAAAAGCACTGGACGAAGGGTATCATCAATATGCTATTACCTGGGGTTCTCCCCGGCTCCGGCAAGCCCTCGCAAAAAAACAGTCCAGGTTGATGGGAAGGGATCTGGACCCGGAAAAAAATATTGTCATTACCTGCGGAAGTACCGAGGCCATGATGGCTGCCATGATGACAGTCTGTAATCCCGGTGATAAAATCATCGTGTTTTCTCCATTTTATGAAAATTACGGGGCTGATGGTATTCTCTCCGGGGCACAACCGATCTACGTCCCTCTTCATCCGCCTGATTTCACCTTTGACCCGGCGGAACTGCGGAAGGCCTTTGAAAAAGGCGTAAAAGCATTGGTGCTCTGCAATCCCTCCAATCCCACAGGCAAGGTATTTACCAGGGAAGAATTGCAGATCATCGCCGACCTGGCCTGTGAGTTCGATACCTTTGTTCTTACCGATGAAGTATATGAGCACATCGTCTATAAACCACATACACATACTTACATTGCCTCTCTCCCGGGAATGTTTGAACGGACACTTTCCTGCAGCTCTCTTTCCAAAACATATGCCATCACCGGATGGCGCCTGGGATATATCATTGCACCCGAAGCAATAATCGCCGGTGCAAAAAAGGTACATGATTTTCTTACGGTTGGTGCTGCCGCGCCATTACAGGAAGCAGTGGTCACCGCCCTGAATTTCCCGGACAGCTACTATGATAAACTTCTTGCCACCTATACGGACCTCCGGGATTGCTTTTTGGGATATCTTGACGATTGCGGCCTTCCCTACACAAAACCCGAGGGGGCATACTATGTCCTCGTCGATATCTCAGGGTTTAAAGCAAAAGATGATCGAACCTTTTGTCTCCGGCTGGCAAAAGAAATCGGTGTCGCGGCGGTTCCCGGATCAAGTTTTTTTCATGAACCTGTTCATCACCTTATCCGGTTTCATTTTGCAAAACGG